>NZ_KV832120.1:41386-41978 GCF_001837335.1 Streptococcus sp. HMSC066F01 | reverse complement strand
GGTCAGCGGTTCGATCCCGTTAACTCCCATTTTAGCGGGTGTAGTTTAGTGGTAAAACTACAGCCTTCCAAGCTGTTGTCGCGAGTTCGATTCTCGTCACCCGCTTTGAACGAAAGTTCATACCAAGTTTTTGAACTTGGGCGCGTAGCTCAGGTGGTTAGAGCGCACGCCTGATAAGCGTGAGGTCGGTGGTTCGAGTCCACTCGTGCCCATTTATAAATATGGTCCGTTGGTCAAGGGGTTAAGACACCGCCTTTTCACGGCGGTAACACGGGTTCGAATCCCGTACGGACTATTTATTGGAGGATTACCCAAGTCCGGCTGAAGGGAACGGTCTTGAAAACCGTCAGGCGTGTAAAAGCGTGCGTGGGTTCGAATCCCACATCCTCCTTTTTATATTAACGCGGGATGGAGCAGCTCGGTAGCTCGTCGGGCTCATAACCCGAAGGTCGTAGGTTCAAATCCTGCTCCCGCAATTTGGCTCGGTAGCTCAGTTGGTAGAGCAATGGATTGAAGCTCCATGTGTCGGCGGTTCGATTCCGTCTCGCGCCATATTTTATTAAGCGGGTGTAGTTTAGTGGTAAAACTACAG
>NZ_KV832120.1:0-41286 GCF_001837335.1 Streptococcus sp. HMSC066F01 | reverse complement strand
CTCCTTCGGGTTCGGGGGTTCGAATCCCTCCCCTTCCATTACTTTAGTTACGGGCATAGTTTAAAGGTAGAACTAAGGTCTCCAAAACCTTCAGTGTGGGTTCAATTCCTACTGCCCGTGTTAATATGATTATGGCGGGTGTGGTGAAGTGGTTAACACACCAGATTGTGGCTCTGGCATGCGTGGGTTCGATCCCCATCACTCGCCTATTTTATATTATTGGGGTATAGCCAAGCGGTAAGGCAAGGGACTTTGACTCCCTCATGCGTTGGTTCGAATCCAGCTACCCCAGTTACTATTTGCCGGCGTGGCGGAATTGGCAGACGCGCTGGACTCAAAATCCAGTGTCCGCAAGGACGTGCCGGTTCGACCCCGGCCGCCGGTATAGTATTAAAGACAAGGTTTTCGGACCTTGTTTTTTGATTTAGTGAAGTTTTTGATATTTTTCTTTAAGTACTGATAACTGATGAATGATCTTTTTCTTCTTATTCTAGTCATTTTTAGTGTATTTTTGGTATAATATTACTTATTCACAATTTATTTGATTATGAAAGAGTTTGGTGGTTAATGTCTCGGTCTGTTGAATTACTAAAGAAACGTTACTTAAAGAATATAAAAGAGAACCCAGATTTATTTATTGGAATTGAGTTAGAATTTCCTATTGTAAATTTAGATGGTAAGGCTACAGATGGTGAAGTTGTTAAGGATCTCTTTCGGTATTTACCATCAGTATTGGGCTTTACTATCGAAAAAGTGGATGATTTTGGGAATCCAATTCAGTTACTTGATCCAGTCAGCCAAGATACGATCTTGTTTGAGGTTGCTTATACGACGATTGAGTTTGCATTCGGAAAGGCCGAATCTATCCAAGAGGTAGAAGAACGCTTTAACTTCTATATGGCTACGATTCAGAATAAATTGGGTGAAGCTAATCATGCTATTGTTGGCTGCGGCATTCATCCCAACTGGGATAAAAATAAGAATTGTCCAGTGGCTTATCCCCGCTATCAGATGTTGATGGCTTATCTGAATTTGAGTAGAAATGTAACTAAATCAGATTTACATCATTTCCCTGAGTATGGTGCTTTTATCTGTGGAAGTCAGGTTCAACTAGACGTTTCAAGGTCTAATTTTCTGCGTGTTATCAATACTTTTACTCAAATTGAAGCTGCAAAAGCTTATTTGTTTGCCAATTCTGAGTTTTCAGGGGAAGATTGGGATACTAAGATTTCAAGAGATATTTTTTGGGAAGAATCCATGCACGGGATTTATCCTGAAAATGTAGGCGTCAATGCCAGACTCTTCAAAGATGAGAATGATTTTTTTGATTATCTAGATCATTCTGCGATTTTTACTGCGGAGCGTGGTGGGCAGACCTATTATTTTTATCCGATTCAGGCTAGGGACTATTTGGCTACACCTGAAATCCAAGCATTTACCCTTAATGGGGATGAGGTGTTAATTCATCCTCAGGAGGAGGATTTCCAAACTCATCGTAGTTACCAGTACCAAGACTTAACGACTCGAGGAACAGTTGAGTTTCGTAGTGTCTGTACGCAACCCTTGAATCGTACCTTTGCTGCGGCGGCTTTTCATTTGGGTTTGTTGCTCAATTTAGACAAGTTAGAAGCTTACTTGCAATCTGCACTATTTTTTACCACATTTGGTCGTGATTACAAGTCATTGAGGCGACAATTTTCTAAGAAAAAGCTCACAGATGAGGAAGAAACTGCAATTGTCGAGTTTTCAAAAGTCTTACTCCTTCTAGCTGAGGAAGGTTTGGAGAAGAGAGGCAAGCAAGAAATGGCCTACTTACAGCCTTTGAAAGAAGAATTGGGTCTATAATTTCTCTTATAAAGGGAGAATTTTCTGAAAAATCATGATATAATGGAAGAGACTATAGATAAAGGATAGAGATTCATGACATTAGTTTATCAATCAACGCGTGATGCCAATAATACAGTAACTGCCAGCCAAGCTATTTTGCAAGGTTTGGCGACGGATGGTGGTCTGTTTACACCACTTACTTATCCAAAGGTGGATTTGGACTTTGACACATTAAAAGATGCTTCTTACCAAGAAGTGTCTAAATTAGTTTTATCAGCCTTTTTAGATGACTTTACGGCTGAGGAGTTGGACCACTGTATCACCAATGCCTACGACAGCAAATTTGATACTCCAGCTATTGCCCCTTTGGTGAAACTAGATGGGCAATACAACTTGGAACTATTCCACGGGTCAACCATTGCCTTTAAGGATATGGCCTTGTCTATCTTGCCATACTTTATGACAACAGCGGCTAAAAAGCATGGTTTGGAGAACAAGATTGTCATTTTGACAGCGACATCTGGTGATACTGGAAAAGCAGCTATGGCAGGTTTTGCAGATGTGCCTGGTACTGAGATTATCGTTTTTTATCCAAAGGATGGTGTCAGCAAGGTACAAGAGTTGCAAATGACCACTCAAACTGGAGACAATACCCACGTTGTGGCCATCGATGGAAACTTTGACGATGCGCAAACAAACGTGAAGCACATGTTTAACGATGTGGAACTTCGTGAAAAGTTGCTTGCTAATAAGCTACAGTTTTCATCAGCTAACTCTATGAACATTGGTCGTTTGGTACCACAGGTTGTCTATTATGTCTATGCCTATGCTCAGTTGGTCAAGACTGGTGAGATTATGGCGGGTGAAAAAGTCAACTTCACAGTACCAACTGGAAACTTCGGTAATATCTTGGCTGCCTTTTATGCTAAACAAATCGGCCTACCAGTTGGCAAATTGATCTGTGCTTCAAATGACAATAATGTTTTAACTGACTTCTTCAAGACACGTGTTTATGATAAGAAACGTGAGTTTAAAGTAACAACTAGTCCATCTATGGATATCTTGGTATCTTCAAACTTGGAGCGTTTGATTTTCCATCTTTTGGGGAATGATGCGGTTAAGACAGCTGAACTCATGAATGCCTTGAGTACACAAGGACAATATGAATTGACAGACTTTGATGCAGCGATTCTGGAACTCTTTGCAGCTGAATATGCGACTGAGGAAGAAACTGCTGCAGAAATCAAGCGTGTTTATGATACAGATGCCTACATCGAGGATCCACATACGGCGGTTGCCTCAGCTGTTTATAGAAAATACCAAGCGGCTACTGGCGATGCGACTAAGACAGTGATTGCTTCAACAGCTAGTCCATACAAGTTCCCAGTGGTTGCCGTAGAAGCGGTAACAGGAAAAGCAGGCTTAACTGACTTTGAAGCCTTGGCTCAATTACATGACATTTCAGGAGTGGCAGTGCCACCAGCGGTTGATGGCCTTGAAACAGCTCCAGTTCGTCATAAAACAACAGTGGCAGCTGCTGACATGCAAGCAGCGGTTGAGGCTTATCTAGGACTTTAAGACAGAGGGAGTAAACTCGGTTGGGAAACCAACTGAGTTTCTTTTCATCAGGAGGAAGGATTGTTTAAGAAAAATAAAGACATTCTTAATATTGCATTGCCAGCTATGGGTGAAAACTTTTTGCAGATGCTCATGGGAATGGTGGACAGTTACTTGGTCGCTCACTTGGGCTTAATCGCCATTTCAGGTGTTTCAGTGGCTGGCAATATTATCACGATTTACCAGGCGATTTTTATCGCTCTGGGGGCTGCTATTTCCAGTGTTATTTCAAAAAGTTTGGGGCAGAAAGATCAGTCCAAGTTGGCTTATCACGTGACAGAGGCTCTCAAGATAACCCTATTGCTGAGTGCACTGTTAGGCACTTTATCGCTCTTTGCCGGGCAAGAGATGATAGGGCTCTTGGGAACTGAGCAGGCTGTGGCCGAGAGTGGTGGGCTCTACCTATCTTTGGTGGGTGGATCGATTGTTCTCTTGGGTTTGATGACGAGTATAGGTGCCTTGATTCGTGCAACTCATAATCCGCGTCTACCCTTCTATGTTAGTCTTTTATCCAATGCCTTGAATATTATTTTTTCAAGTCTAGCCATTTTTGTCCTTGATATGGGCATAGCGGGTGTTGCTTGGGGGACTATCTTGTCTCGCTTAGTCGGTCTTGTGATTTTGTGGTCACAATTAAAGCTGCCTTTTGAGAAACCGACTTTTGGTTTAGATAAGGAACTATTGACTTTGGCTTTGCCAGCGGCAGGAGAACGTCTCATGATGCGAGCTGGAGATGTAGTGATCATTGCCTTGGTTGTTTCTTTTGGGACGGAGGCAGTAGCGGGGAATGCAGTCGGAGAAGTCTTGACCCAGTTTAACTATATGCCTGCCTTTGGCGTCGCTACGGCAACAGTCATGCAGGTGGCTCGAGCAGTTGGAGAGGATAATTGGAAAAGAGTCGCTAGTTTGAGCAAACAAACCTTTTGGCTTTCTCTGCTTCTCATGTTGCCCTTAACTTTCAGTATCTATGCCTTAGGGACACCACTGACTCATCTCTATACGACCGATCCTGTAGCGGTTGAAGCGAGCGTTTTGGTGGCACTGTTCTCTCTACTAGGTACTCCTATGACGATAGGAACAGTCATCTATACGGCAGTTTGGCAGGGTTTGGGGAATGCTCGCCTTCCCTTTTATGCAACAAGCATAGGAATGTGGTGTATCCGCATTGAAACAGGATATCTGATGGGGATTGTTCTTGGTTGGGGCTTGCCTGGTATTTGGGCTGGAACCCTTTTGGATAATGGTTTTCGCTGGCTATTTCTACGTTACCGTTACCAGCGTTATATGATGTTGAAAGGATAGGAGATGCAAAAAATAGCCTTTATTTGGGATTTAGACGGGACCTTATTGGACTCTTACGAAGCGATTTTGTCAGGGATTGAGGAAACCTTTGGTCAGTTTTCTATTCCTTATGACAAGGAGAAAGTGAGAGAGTTTATCCTCAAGTTTTCGGTGCAAGATTTACTGGAGCAGGTGGCAGAAGAGCGAAAACTGGATGTGGAAGTGCTCAATCAGGTGCGTGCCCAAAGTCTGGCTGAGAAAAATGCCCAGGTAGTTTTGATGCCAGGTGCGCGTGAAGTGCTAGCTTGGGCAGACCAAGCAGGGATTATGCAGTTTGTTTATACCCATAAAGGAGACAATGCCTTTACCATTCTAAGAGACTTGGGTTTGGAATGTTATTTCACAGAAATTTTAACTAATCAGAGTGGTTTTGCACGCAAGCCCAGTCCAGAAGCGGCGACCTATCTGCTAGACAAATATGAGTTGGATCCTAGGACTACCTATTATCTAGGGGACCGGACTTTGGATGTGAAATTTGCCCAGAATAGCGGTATTCAAAGCATTAACTTTTTAGAGTCAACTTATGAAGGGAATCAGAGGATTCAAGCATTGGCAGATATTCCCTACATTTTTGAGGATGAGCAATAAAAAGATTGTGTCAGTTTTATGACAGAAGGCTAACAAACTATTTCAACTGATCTAGTTTGTTACAAGGAATAGACAGTTCTGTTAAATAGGCCCGAGAGGGCTTTTTTTCTGCTTTTTTTGTGTTATGATAGACAGGTACTCATTTGAAAGGAATATGAACGAATGAAGAAAAAAATTATTTTAGCCTCAACAGTAGCCTTATCTCTTGCTCCCGCATTAGGAGCTAAAGCTCAAGAAATCTCTTGGACAGCACGTAGCGTTGAGCAAATCCAAAATGATGTGACGAAAAACGAGAACAAAAATAGCTATACAGTTCAGTATGGTGATACCCTGAGCACGATTGCAGAAGCTTTGGGAGTAGATGTGACCGTTCTTGCTAATTTGAACAGAATTACCAATATGGACTTGATTTTCCCAGATACTGTCCTCACTACAACTGTCAATGAGGCAGAAGAGGTAACGGAAGTTGAAATCCAAGCTCCTCAAGCAGATGCTAGTGAAGAAGTGACGACTGCGACAGCTGATTTGACGACAAATCAAGTGACAGTTGATGAACAAACAGTTCAAGTAGAAGATCTTTCCCAACCAATTGAGGAAGCTCCGACTGCAACAGAGACTGAAAAACCAGCAGAAGTAGCGCCAAGTTCAGAAGTTTCTGAGACAGCGACAGTTGCTGAAGAGACACCATCTACAGAAACATCTGTAGATGAAGAAACAGCTGAAACGACTCCAGCGGAAGCACCAGTAGCAGAAACAACTAGTCCAGTTGAAGAAGCTCCACAAGTAGCGACTCCAGCTACCGAAGAAACGGCAGCAACAACTCCAGCAGAAGCTCCAGTAGCAGCTGCTCCAGCAACAGAAACACCTGCTGATACAACAGGATCAAGTGCAACAGAAGAAGCAGCATCAACAGCAACTTCTGACACTGCAACGTCGACTTATCAAGCAGAGCAAAGCCAAACTCCTTCAAGAACATATTCAGCTCCAGCGGCTCCTGACTATGCAGGACTTGCTGTAGCTAAGTCTGAGAATGCTGGTCTTCAACCGCAAACGGCAGCCTTTAAGGAAGAAATCGCCAACTTGTTTGGCATCACATCCTTTAGTGGCTACCGTCCTGGAGACAGTGGCGACCATGGGAAAGGTTTGGCCATCGACTTTATGGTTCCAGTGAGTTCAGCACTTGGTGATCAAATCGCGGAATATGCAGTCAAAAATATGGCTAGCCGTGGTATCAACTATATCATCTGGAAACAACGTTTCTACGCTCCATATGATAGTAAATATGGACCAGCCTATACGTGGAATCTAATGCCAGACCGTGGTAGCGTAACCGAAAACCACTATGACCACGTTCACGTTTCAATGAACTAATCATTAAAATGGAAGTTGGGAACTGATTGAGTTCTCGCTTCTTTTTTTGTGTCATTCCTTTAGGGTAAAAGGGATAAATATGAGGAAGTGAGTAATATTTCAAGAGAATGTAAGCATATTATTTGATTTATTTTTTGGATTACATTATACTTGATAAGTCAATTGTTGATAAATCAACTTTAAAGGAGAAAGATTTATGGTAGCAATTCAAGATTTACTGTATCAACTACGATTAGCAGATCAGTCTATGACACAACTATTTGAACGCCAATTGGGAATTAGTCTGACTCGTTATCAAATCTTATGTTTCTTAATCAATCAGTCACCGTGTAATCATATAGCAGTTCAGGATAGATTGAAGATTGATCAGGCTGCTTTGACAAGGCACTTTAAAATTCTGGAAAAGGAAGGTTTGGTTAATCGAAGTCGGAATCCTGAAAACCAGAGGGAGGTTTTGGTGGAAGTCACAGACTTTGCGAGAGAACAACTAGTAACCAACTCTCCTCAACAACATATAAACGTAAAAAATCAGATGGAGAGTGTACTTACACAAGGAGAGAGAGAAGAGTTCAGTCGCTTGTTAGAAAAGTTGATATCTGGCTTAGAAGAGATAAAAATTTAAGGAGAAGAATATGTCTATTTTTACAATTGTTTTAGCAACTATCGTTGCCTTGGAGCATTTTTACATTTTTTATTTGGAAAGTGTGGCTACGCAATCAGACGTTACTAGTCGAGTGTTTAATGTGTATAAGGAAGAACTGGCTCGTCCTTCAGTGAGTTCATTATTTAAAAATCAAGGAATTTATAATGCTTTGATAGGTGTGTTTCTCTTGTACGGGATTTATTTTTCGCAAAGTTTGGAAATTGTGACCATCTTTGTTTTATTTGTGCTTGGTGCAGCGACCTACGGTTCTCTGACAGCAGACAAGAAGATTATTCTGAAGCAAGGTGGGCCTGCTATTTTGACTCTGCTGAGTATGTTACTTTTGAAATAAGAAAACCAGCGTTCTGAACGACGCTGGTTTTTGTAGACTCTTATCCATTTCGACGTTTACGGGCTAGTAGGGCTCTGTAAAAGAAGATGTGATTGTTCTGGATATAGGGAAGGAGCGAAAAGCTAGCAATTCCAAAGGTGATCCAGTTGAGGAAGTACCAAGGGAGTAGTTGTAGGTCGAGGACAAAGCGCTGGAATTTGTAACCCTTCATCAAGAAACGGCTGGTTTTCAGGATTTGCCTTGGTTTAGCCTGTCCTAAATCCAGAGTGTCGCAGAGGAGGAATTCTACCTGCGAGTAGGCATAATGTTGCGGTACGTAGAGGAGATTGCCCACAATCATCAAGATGAGGCTCGCGAAAAAGTAGAGGCCAAAGGTCATAAGGAATTGCTCGATTTCAATGGATGAGAGGTCTAGTTTTGGAAATTCAGGATGCAGGGCAACAAATCTCCGAGCTAAGAGATTGCTATAAAAGAGAAAATAAACGCCTACTAAGTTTGGAATACTCCATAAAAAAAGGTAGAAACGTTTGACGAGCAGAGTTAGGAAGGTTTGCGAGAAGCGCTCTTCAGCAAAGAGGGCTAGACTTGATTTTACTGAGAGTTCTGTATCAGGATCTTTGAGGAGTCGGAGTGTCGCAAAGGCAGCACCTGCTAGAAAAATCGTGCTCACAAAAGAAACCACTAACGGGAAGAGATAGGCTTGGAGAACTTGTGCCAGCATGCTGAAAAAGGATTGCTCTAAAACACTTTCCTGGAGACGAGCCAAGGGGTTGAGAAAGCCTGACAAGATGACCAGCATGCTAGGTAAGAGATAGACGAGAAAGAGGCGGGGATTTTCAGCCTGAAACTGCCTCGTCTGCAGACGAATGGTTTTTAAATCAATTTTTGGGTATTTCATTCTCTCATTATACCATAGTTCGTGACAGTTCCTGGTTTTTTTGATAAAATCATACAGTATGCCTTTGGGCACAAAGTATGAACTGGGACTGTCTTTCCCAGCTTCGGAGGTAGAAAATGTCAGATTCACCAATCAAATACCGTTTGATTAAGAAAGAAAAACACACGGGAGCTCGTCTGGGAGAAATCATCACTCCGCACGGTACCTTCCCGACACCTATGTTTATGCCAGTTGGGACCCAAGCTACTGTCAAGACCCAGTCGCCAGAGGAGTTGAAGGAGATGGGATCAGGAATTATCCTCTCTAATACTTATCATCTATGGCTTCGTCCAGGGGACGAACTCATTGCACGCGCAGGTGGTCTCCACAAATTTATGAACTGGGACCAGCCAATCTTGACGGATAGTGGTGGTTTCCAGGTTTATTCCCTAGCTGATAGCCGAAATATCACCGAAGAAGGCGTAACCTTTAAAAACCATCTCAATGGTTCCAAGATGTTCCTATCACCGGAGAAAGCCATCTCTATTCAGAACAATCTAGGCTCAGACATCATGATGTCTTTTGATGAATGTCCTCAGTTTTACCAACCTTACGACTACGTTAAGAAATCCATCGAGCGTACTAGCCGTTGGGCGGAGCGTGGTTTGAAGGCTCACCGTCGCCCACATGACCAAGGTTTGTTTGGAATTGTACAGGGGGCTGGCTTTGAAGACCTTCGTCGTCAGTCAGCTCATGACCTTGTCAGCATGGACTTTCCAGGTTACTCTATCGGTGGTTTGGCAGTAGGAGAAACGCACGAAGAAATGAATGCCGTCTTGGACTTCACAACTCAACTTCTTCCTGAAAACAAACCTCGCTATTTGATGGGTGTCGGAGCGCCAGACAGCTTGATCGATGGGGTCATTCGTGGTGTGGATATGTTTGACTGTGTCTTGCCGACTCGTATCGCTCGTAACGGAACTTGTATGACCAACCAAGGTCGTTTGGTTGTCAAAAATGCCCAATTCGCTGAAGACTTTACGCCACTGGATCCTGAGTGTGATTGCTACACATGTAAGAACTACACACGCGCCTACCTTCGTCATTTGCTCAAGGCTGATGAAACCTTCGGTATCCGCTTGACTAGCTACCACAATCTCTATTTCTTACTCAATCTGATGAAGCAAGTGCGTCAAGCCATCATGAATGACAATCTCTTGGAATTTCGTGAGTATTTTGTAGAAAAATATGGCTACAACAAGTCAGGACGCAATTTTTAAAGTGTAAAAATAGAATGCCAAAATCCTAAGTTTTCTCTTAGGATTTTTCCTATTTTTTTGATAGAATAGGGAGTATAATGGAATGAAAATTAGGTGGTGTTTTGCTTCCTAATTTAATGGAGAATAGACTCGTATGCGTATTAAATGGTTTTCCTTGATTAGGATTACAGGTTTACTTTTGGTGCTTTTGTACCACTTCTTTCAAACGATCTTTCCTGGAGGATTCTTTGGGGTAGATGTCTTTTTCACTTTTTCAGGATTTTTGATCACCTCCCTCCTTTTAGAAGAATTTGGGAAGGCACGCCAGATTGACTTACTGGGCTTTTTTAAGAGACGGTTTTACCGCATCGTGCCACCTGTGGTGCTGATGGTTTTGGTGACCATGCCTTTTACTTTCTTGGTTCGTCAAGACTATGTTGCTGGAATTGGTGGCCAGATAGCTGGAGTTCTCGGTTTTATGACCAACTTCTACGAAATGTTAACAGGGGGTAGTTATGAATCCCAGTTCATTCCGCATCTCTTTGTTCACAACTGGAGTCTAGCTGTTGAGGTTCACTACTACATCCTTTGGGGCTTAGCGGTTTGGTTCTTATCGAAACGTTCAAAATCTAGTAGTCAATTGAGAGGGATGGTCTTTCTTCTTTCTGCTGGAGCTTTTATCATTAGCTTTTTCTCCATGTTTATTGGTAGTCTAATGGCGAGTTCCTATTCATCTGTCTACTTTTCAAGTTTGACCCATGTCTATCCTTTCTTTTTAGGAAGCATTTTGGCGACAGTTGTGGGGGTTCGTCAGACGAGCGATTTAGTCAAGCAGTTTGACCGGATGTGGGATCTTCGTCAGAATCTACTGGTATTTATTGCAGGCCTCTTGGTGTTAGTGCTCTTGACCTTCTTTGTCAAGTTTACCTACCTGTTTGCGTACTTATTTGGCTTCTTGCTAGCAAGTTTAGCGGCAGTGACCATGATTCTTGCTGCGCGTGTCTTGCATGAGAAAATGCCTGAGATACAAGAACCTCGGATCATTACATTTTTAGCGGATACCAGCTACGCGGTTTATCTTTTCCACTGGCCTTTTTATATTATCTTTTCTCAGCTGATGAGTAATCTGCCTGCTGTTATTCTGACAATCATCTTTTCTTATTTCTTTGCTATTCTATCCTTCTATATTATTGAGCCGTTGATTGCCGGTAAATCCAATCCTTTAATACGGAAGATTAGTCGATTGCCTCATGTTAAACCAATTAGTGCTGGTGCTGCTGTCATTCTTACCTTGATTACCTTGATTATCATAGCTGTGGCTCCTCAAGTTGGAGCTTTTGAGACAGACTTGATGGTCAATGGTTTCAAACAAGCCCAGACTAATATAGGACAAACAAAGACTCTTGCTGAACAAGCTGAACTGAGTCGTCTAGGAATTTCTGATGGAACAAGCCTAATAGGTGATTCGGTAGCCTTGCGTGCCAATACAGCTTTACAAGAGGCACTTCCTGAAGCAAATATCAATGCCCAGGTTAGTCGAACGACCAAGCAAGCCAATGACATTATGCTCAATAACAGTCAGAACAAGGCGCTGCTAAAAACAGTTGTCATTGCAACGGGAGTCAATAATCCTGAAGGCTATAAGAATGACTTGGACAGCATCGTGAACAATCTACCGAAAGGACACCATCTGATATTGGTGACACCTTATGAGGGAGATAAGAGTAAGGACACTTACACATCAGTGGAGCAGTATGCGGCTTATGCACGGGAATTAGCTGAAAAGAATCCTTACGTGAGCATCGCTGACTGGAATAAGGTTGCTAAGGAGCACCCTGAAATCTGGGCTGGAACCGACCAAGTCCACTTTGGGAATGATAGCAACATGATTGAAGAAGGTGCTAAGCTATACGCAGAAACGATCGCAGCTGCCGTTAAGGCTGCTCAAGAACTGCCTGTAAAATCAAAATAAGATCAAAGAGTTGGAGAAATCCAGCTCTTTTAAAATATCTCTAGAAAATAGGTCTATACCATTTACAAATGAAAAAGAAAGGTTTATAATGTAATTGACATAATAAATTCTAGAATCAATCTATCAAGGAGGTTATCATTATGCCTAATTATATTAAAGCGGATCAGTTTTTCTACCCACACGGAGTTCGTCGTGGCGGTTACTTGGAACTTGTGGATGGCAAGTTTGGTAAACATGTAGAACAGATTCCTGAAGGAGCTGAGGTGATTGACTATACCGGTTATAGCATTGCCCCAGGACTTGTGGATACCCATATTCATGGATTTGGTGGTGTCGATGTCATGGACAATAACATCGAAGGAACCCTTCATACTATGAGTGAAGGATTGCTTAGCACAGGTGTTACCAGCTTCTTGCCAACGACGTTGACTTCCTCTTACGAGCAGTTGCTTGCAGTAACTGAAAATATCGGTGCTCGTTACCAGGAAGCAAGTGGAGCCAAGATTCGTGGGATCTATTTTGAAGGGCCTTATTTCACAGAGAAATACAAGGGAGCTCAAAACCCTGCCTATATGAAAGATCCTCGTATGGATGAGTTTCGTGCTTGGCAAAAAGCAGCTAATGGCCTGCTCAATAAAATCGCCCTTGCGCCAGAACGTGAAGGTGTAGAAGACTTTGTTCGTACAATTACGGGTGAAGGAGTGACCGTTGCTCTTGGACACTCCAATGCGACTTTTGATGAAGCTAAAAAAGCAGTCGATGCTGGAGCGAGTGTTTGGGTACATGCCTACAATGGAATGCGTGGGTTGACTCACCGTGAGCTCGGTATGGTGGGAGCCATGTATGAGTTGCCACATACTTATGCAGAATTGATTTGTGACGGTCACCACGTAGATCCAAAGGCCTGTGATATTTTGCTCAAACAAAAGGGAACAGAAAATATCGCCCTTATCACAGACTGTATGACAGCGGGTGGTTTGGAAGATGGAGACTACATGTTAGGAGAATTCCCGGTAGTAGTTGCTAATGGAACTGCTCGCCTCAAATCTACAGGCAATTTGGCAGGTTCTATCCTCAAACTCAAAGATGGTTTGAAGAATGTGGTCGAATGGGGAATTGCGAATCCGCATGAAGCAGTCATGATGGCCAGCCTCAACCCAGCAAAATCTGTTCACATCGATGATGTCTGTGGTCAAATCCGTGAAGGTTACGATGCCGACTTTATCGTACTAGATAAAGATTTGGAATTGGTAGCAACCTACCTAGATGGTGTGAAACGTTATCAAGCCTAAAAAGATAAAAATAGGGGTCAATAAAGGACTCCTATTTTTATGATAGGCTGAAACGCTAGTTAAAGAAGTCTTCCTGATGGGAAAGGCAAGCAAAATCCTTTTCTTGTAATAAAAAATTAGATATAATATACGATACAAAGGAAGTAGTAAGAATGTATCGTGTTATAGAAATGTATGGGGATTTTGAACCGTGGTGGTTCATAGAAGGTTGGGAAGAAGATGTCATCATGAGTCAATCTTTTGACAAGTATTATGATGCTCTAAAATATTATAAGTTATGCTGGTTTGAGCTGGAAAAGAAGAATCCTCTTTATAAGAGTCGGAGTGATTTGATGACTATTTTTTGGGATCCTGCTGACCAACGCTGGTGTGATGAGTGCGATGAGTATTTGCAGCAGTACCATTCTTTGGCACTTTTGCAGGATGAGCAAGTCATCCCTGATGAAAAGCTACGTCCAGGCTACGAAAAACAAACAGGTCAAGAAAAGCACCGTTCTTGCCGCATGAAATGGAGATAAAAAGTAACTTTTTAAGTTGCTTTTTATTTTTTTCAATTTTTTGCGAATAGTTAGATAAGGAGGGCGGTATGGTACAAGAAATTGCACAGAAAATTATTGAGACTGCGAAAGAAAAGAAGGCTCAGGATATCTATTTTATCCCCAAGGAAAAGTCCTACGAGCTTCACATGCGGGTTGGAGACGAACGGTGTCTAGTTGACTCCTATGAGTTTGATGTTTTAGCTGCGGTGATTAGTCATTTTAAGTTTGTGGCGGGTATAAACGTAGGAGAGAAGAGACGTAGTCAGCTGGGCTCTTGCGACTATCAGCATGGGGAGAAGGTGTCTTCTCTGCGTTTGTCTACTGTAGGAGATTATCGGGGACATGAGAGTTTGGTTATTCGTTTGTTGCACGATGAGGAGCAGGACCTGCATTTCTGGTTTCAGGATATGAACGAACTGGGTGAGCAGTATAGGCAACGGGGACTCTATCTCTTTGCAGGTCCAGTCGGAAGTGGCAAGACGACCTTGATGCACGAATTAGCCAAGTCACTGTTTAAAGGACAGCAGGTTATGTCCATTGAAGATCCTGTCGAGATCAAGCAGGACGACATGCTCCAGTTACAGTTGAATGAGGCGATTGGATTGACCTATGAAAATCTCATCAAACTATCTCTCCGGCATCGTCCTGACCTCTTGATTATCGGTGAAATTCGGGATAGCGAGACGGCGCGTGCAGTGGTCAGAGCTAGTTTGACAGGTGCGACGGTCTTTTCAACCATTCATGCCAAGAGTATCCGAGGTGTTTATGAACGCCTTCTGGAGTTGGGTGTGACGGAGGAGGAACTAGCAGTTGTCCTGCAAGGAGTCTGCTACCAGAGATTAATCGGGGGAGGAGGAATCGTTGACTTTGCAAACAAAGACTATCAAGAACACCAGCCAACTAGCTGGAATGAGCAGATTGATCAGCTTCTTAAAGATGGACATATCACAAGTCTTCAGGCTGAAACGGAAAAAATTAGCTACAGCTAAGCAGAAGAAAATCATCACCTTGTTTAACAACCTCTTCTCCAGTGGCTTTCATTTGGTGGAAATTATTTCTTTCTTGGGCAGAAGTGCCTTGCTGGAAAAGGACTATGTGGCCCAGATGCACCAAGGTTTGTCGCAGGGGAAATCCTTCTCAGAAATGATGAACAGCTTGGGTTTTTCAAGTGCTATTGTGACCCAATTATCTCTAGCTGAAGTACATGGAAATCTTCACCTGAGTTTGGGAAAGATAGAAGAATATCTGGATAATTTGGCCAAGGTCAAGAAAAAGTTAATCGAAGTGGCGACTTATCCTCTGATTTTGCTGGGATTTCTCCTGCTAATCATGCTGGGGCTCAGGAATTATTTGCTCCCTCAACTGGACAGTAGCAATATCGCCACCCAAATCATTGGCAATCTGTCACAAATATTTCTGGGACTAGTGTTGATTTGCTATCTGTCTCTACTTTTAGCCCTCACTTTCTACAAAAGAAGTTCCAAGATGCGGGTTTTCTCAATGTTAGCACGGATTCCCTTTCTAGGAATCTTTGTCCAGACCTATCTGACGGCTTATTACGCGCGTGAATGGGGCAATATGATTTCACAGGGGATGGAGCTGACGCAGATTTTTCAGATCATGCAGGAACAAGGCTCCCAGCTCTTTAAAGAAATCGGTCAAGAACTGGCTCAAGCCCTGCAAAATGGCCGCGAATTTTCTCAAACCATAGCGACCTATCCTTTCTTTAAAAAGGAGTTGAGTCTCATCATCGAGTATGGAGAAGTCAAGTCCAAGCTGGGGAGTGAGTTGGAAATCTATGCTGAAAAAACTTGGGAAGCCTTTTTTACCCGAGTTAATCGTACCATGAATCTGGTACAGCCACTGGTTTTTATCTTTGTGGCCCTGATTATCGTTTTACTTTATGCGGCAATGCTTATGCCCATGTATCAAAATATGGAGGTAAATTTTTAAAATGAAAAAATTCATGACAAAACTAAAAAAAGCTAAGGTTAAAGCTTTCACTTTGGTAGAAATGTTAGTGGTCTTGCTTATCATCAGTGTTCTTCTCTTGCTCTTTGTGCCCAATTTGACCAAGCAAAAGGATGCCGTAGATGATAAAGGAAAAGCTGCTGTTGTCAAGGTCGTAGAAAGCCAGGCAGAGCTCTATCGTTTGGATAAAAATGATGACGCCAGTCTCAGCAAATTACAAGCGGACGGCCGTATCACAGCTGAGCAAGCTAAAGCTTATAAAGACTACCATGCAAAACAAAAAACAAGTCAAACTGTTGCAGATTAAGGCCTTTACTATGCTGGAAAGTCTCTTAGTTTTGGGACTTGTGAGTATCCTTGGTTTAGGCTTGTCTGGCTCTGTCCAGTCCAGTTTTGCAGCGGTAGAGGAGCAGATTTTCTTTATGGAGTTTGAAGAACTCTATCGGGAAACGCAAAAACGCAGTCTAGCCAGTCAGCAAAAGACCAGTCTGAACTTAGATGGACAGACGATCAGCAATGGCAGTCAAAAGTTGACCGTTCCTAAAGGGATTCAGGCACCATCTGGACAAAGCATTATATTTGACCGAGCTGGGGGCAATTCGTCCCTGGCTAAGGTTGAATTTCAGACTAGCAAAGGAGCGATTCGCTATCAATTATATCTAGGAAATGGAAAAATTAAACGCATTAAGGAAACAAAAAATTAGGGCAGTGATCTTACTAGAAGCAGTAGTAGCGCTAGCCATATTTGCCAGTATTGCAACCCTCCTCTTGGGACAAATCCAACAAAATAGACAAGAAGAGGCAGAAATCTTGCAAAAAGAAGAAGCCTTTCGTGTAGCTAAGATGGCTCTGCAGACAGGTCAAAATCAGGTAAACATAAACGGAGTGGAGATTCAGGTGTTTTCTAGTGAAAAAGGAGTGGAGGTCTATCATGGTTCAGAGAAGTTACTCGACCTTAAAGAGCAGTAAGGTAAGAGCGTTCACTCTATTAGAATCTCTGATTGCCCTTATCATCATTAGCGGTGGCTTGCTCCTTTTTCAAGCTATGAGTCAGCTCCTCATTTCAGAAGTTCGTTACCAGCAGCAAAGCGAGCAAAAGGAGTGGCTCTTGTTTGTGGATCAACTGGAGGTAGAGTTAGAGCGTTCGCAGTTTGAAAAGGTAGAGGGCAATCGCCTCTACATGAAACAGGATGGTAAGGCTATCTCTATAGGGAAGTCTAAATCGGATGATTTTCGAAAAACGGATACCAGCGGACGGGGCTACCAACCCATGGTTTATGGACTCAAATCAGCACAAATCACAGAGGAAAATCAACTGGTTCGCTTTCGTTTCCAATTTCAAAAAGGCTTAGAAAGGGAGTTCATCTATCGTGTGGAAAAAGCAAAAAGTTAAGGCAGGCGTTCTCTTATATGCAGTTATCATGGCAGCTATTTTTAGCCTTTTGTTGCAGTTTTATTTGAACCGGCAAGTCGCCCATCACAAAGACTTTGCCCTAAACAAAGAAAAGTTGGCAGCTTTTGCCATGGCCAAGCGAAGTAAGGATAAGGCTGAGCAAGAAAGTGGGGAACGTGTATTCAACTTAGGAAAAGTCAGGTATCACAATACGAAAACAGGTTTTGCAACAAGTGTTCGTATGAATAAGGGCAACTATGAATTTCTCTTTCCTCCGATGAAAAACCAAGAAAAGAAAACAGCTAAAAAGGAAGAGGTAGCGACTGATTCAAGCAATCAAGCAGGGAAGAAAAAATCAGAAGAAAAGCCTGAAAAGAAAGACAAATCCTAGTCAATTCAACTACTTTGTGCTAAACTAAAAACATGAAACACGATTTTAATCACAAAGCAGAAACCTTTGATTCCCCTAAAAATATCTTCCTTGCAAACTTGGTTTGTCAGGCAGTTGAAGCACAGATTGATTTTCTATCAGACAAGGCAATACTGGACTTTGGTGGTGGGACGGGTCTGTTAGCCTTGCCTCTAGCTAAGCAAGCCCAGTCGGTTACCCTTGTAGACATTTCAGAGAAAATGCTGGAGCAAGCCCATTTGAAAGCAGAGCAACAAGACATCAAGAATATCCAGTTTTTGGAGCAGGATTTACTGGCAAATCCCTTGGAGCAACAATTTGACCTGATTGTTGTCAGTCGGGTTCTTCATCACATGCCGGATCTAGATGCGACTCTTGCCGTGTTTTACCATCACCTTAGGGAGAATGGACAAGTCCTCATAGCTGATTTTGTCAAGACAGATACCAACCATCATGGTTTTGATTTAGCTGAACTGGAAACCAAGCTCGCCCAGTTTGGTTTTTCAAGCATTGACAGTCAGATTCTATACAGTGCTGAAGACTTGTTTCAAGGAAATTACGCAGAGCTCTTTTTAACTGTAGCCCAAAAATCACTCGCTGACTAAAGCAGTGATTTTTTCTCTTCAGATGGAAAAAATAGGGGAATTTTGATAAGATAGAAATATGGATTTTGAAAAAATTGAACAAGCTTATACGTATTTACTAGAGAATGTCCAAGTCATCCAAAGTGATTTGACGACCAACTTTTATGACGCCTTGGTAGAGCAAAATAGTATCTACCTGGACGGCGAGACCGAGCTAGAGCAGGTCAAAGAGAACAATCAAGCCCTTAAACGCTTAGCGCTTCGCAAGGAAGAGTGGCTCAAGACCTACCAGTTTCTCTTGATGAAGGCAGGACAAACGGAACCTTTACAGGCCAATCACCAGTTTACACCAGATGCCATTTCTCTCCTCTTGGTACTTGTTGTAGAAGAGTTGCTTCATAAAGAGGAAATTAGCATCCTCGAAATAGGCTCTGGTATGGGCATTTTGGGGGCTACTTTCTTGACTTCTCTTGCTAAAAAAGTAGATTACTTGGGAATCGAAGTGGATGACTTGCTGATTGATTTGGCAGCCAGTATGGCAGATGTGATTGGTTTGCAGGCTGGTTTTGTCCAAGGAGATGCCGTTCGTCCGCAAATGCTTAAAGAAAGCGACGTGGTCATCAGCGACTTGCCTGTAGGCTATTACCCAGACGATGCCATCGCTTCTCGCTATCAAGTGGCTTCTAGTCAAGAGCATACCTATGCCCACCATTTGCTGATGGAACAAGGCCTCAAGTATCTTAAGTCAAATGGCTATGCTATTTTTCTAGCTCCTAGTGATTTATTGACCAGCCCTCAAAGTGACTTATTAAAAGGGTGGCTCAAAGACGAAGTGAGTCTGGCTGCTATCATCGCTCTGCCAGAGGATATTTTCTCAACTGCAAGCCAAGCTAAAAGTATTTTTGTCTTACAGAAGAAAAGAGACAAGGAAATAGAACCCTTTGTCTACCCTCTTACTAGCTTGCAAGATCCGTCAGTTTTGTTGACCTTTAAAGAAAATTTTCAAAATTGGAGCAAAGGTACTGAAATATAAAAGAGATTTTGTTATAATAGATGAAAACGCTTAAAAAGAGGTATCATCTTATGACAAAAACAATTGCAATCAATGCAGGAAGCTCAAGCTTGAAATGGCAACTTTATCAAATGCCTGAGGAAAAAGTTTTGGCTAAAGGCTTGATTGAACGTATTGGATTGAAAGATTCCATTTCAACAGTAAAATTTGACGGTCGTTCGGAGCAACAAATTCTTGATATTGAAGACCATACACAAGCCGTTAAAATTTTATTGGATGACTTGATTCGTTTTGACATTATCAAAGGGTACGACGAAATTACAGGTGTCGGCCACCGCGTCGTTGCAGGTGGTGAATATTTCAAGGAATCAACAGTTGTTGAGGGAGATGTGTTAGAAAAGGTTGAGGAATTGGGACTATTGGCTCCTCTTCACAATCCAGCTAACGCAGCTGGAATTCGCGCATTTAAGGAATTACTTCCAGATATTACCAGTGTTGTCGTATTTGATACCTCATTCCACACAAGCATGCCAGAGAAGGCTTATCGCTACCCTCTACCAACTAAATACTACACAGATAACAAGGTTCGTAAATATGGTGCCCACGGGACAAGCCACCAGTTTGTCGCAGGAGAAGCAGCGAAACTTTTGGGCCGTCCTCTAGAAGACTTGAAATTGATTACCTGCCATATTGGTAACGGGGCTTCTATCACAGCTGTTAAGGGTGGGAAGTCTGTGGATACTTCTATGGGATTCACACCACTTGGAGGTGTGATGATGGGAACTCGTACAGGAGATATTGACCCTGCTATCATCCCTTATCTCATGCAATATACAGAGGATTTCAATACCCCTGAAGATATTAGTCGCGTTCTCAATCGTGAATCAGGGCTCATGGGAGTTTCTGGCCAGTCAAGCGATATGCGTGATGTGATTGCTGCCATGGAAGCAGGAGACCATGATGCAACTTTGGCTTATGAAATGTATGTTGATCGTATCCAAAAACATATCGGCCAATATCTTGCAGTCCTAAATGGAGCAGATGCGATTATCTTCACAGCAGGTATCGGTGAAAATGCTGCAAACGTACGTGAAGATGTCATCTCAGGTATCTCTTGGTTTGGTTGTGATGTGGATCCAGAAAAGAACGTCTTTGGTGTAACGGGAGATATCTCAACGGACGCAGCGAAAATCCGTGTCTTGGTTATTCCAACAGATGAAGAATTGGTGATTGCACGCGATGTTGAACGCTTGAAAAAATAAGTAAATGCACATAAAATTTGATTGTAGAAAGAAGTTGGGGAAGAGATTTTCCAGCTTTTTTTATGCAGAAAATGTCTAAAACCTTGCTGTTATTGGCTTTTTCAAAAAATATGGTATAATAGTAGTAATTTAATAGATGGAGTTGAGTTTTGAAGAAAAGCTTTCGTGTAAAAAGAGAGAAAGATTTTAAGGCGATTTTCAAGGACGGAACAAGTTTTGCCAATCGAAAATTTGTTATCTACCAATTGGAAAACCAGCAAAACCATTTTCGAGTAGGACTGTCCGTCAGCAAAAAGCTGGGGAATGCAGTTACCAGAAATCAAATCAAGAGACGAATCCGGCACATTCTACAAAGTGCAAAAGGGAGTTTAGTAGAGCATGTTGATTTTGTCGTGATTGCCCGAAAAGGGGTGGAAACCTTGGAATATGCAGAGATGGAGAAAAACCTACTCCACGTATTAAAGTTATCAAAGATTTACCAGGAAGGAAATGGGAGTAAAAAAGAAACAACAGTTGACTAGTTTGTTGGGCTTGTCCTTGTTTATCATGACAGCCTGTGCAACAAATGGTACAGCTAGCGATATAACAGCAGATTCGACAGACTTTTGGAGCAAATTCGTCTATTTTTTTGCTGAAATTATCCGCTTTTTGTCCTTTGACATTAGTATCGGAGTGGGGATTATTCTCTTCACGATTTTGATCCGGACGATTTTATTGCCGGTCTTTCAGACACAGATGGTTGCCTCTAGAAAAATGCAAGAGGCTCAACCGCGCATCAAGGCTTTGCGAGAGCAATACCCAGGTCGTGATATGGAAAGTAGAACCAAGCTAGACCAGGAGATGCGTAAGGTTTATAAAGAGTTAGGAATCAAACATTCATCCTCTCTCTGGCCAATTTTAATACAAATGCCGGTCCTCTTGGCGCTCTTTCAAGCCTTGAGTCGAGTAGATTTTTTGAAAACAGGTCACTTTTTATGGATTAACTTGGGAGGAGTGGATACAAGTTTTGTCCTTCCGATTTTGGCGGCAGTCTTTACCTTCTTGAGTAGCTGGTTATCGAATAAAGCTTTGCCCGAAAAAAGTGGAGCTACGACAGGGATGATGTATGGTATGCCTGTATTGATCTTTGTTTTTGCCATCTCCGCCCCAAGTGGTGTAGCCTTGTATTGGGCCGTATCCAATGCTTACCAAGTTCTGCAAACCTATTTCTTGAACAATCCTTTCAAGATTATTGCTGAAAGAGAAGCAGTGGCGCAAGCAGAAAAAGATTTAGAAGGCAAGAAGAGAAGAGCTTTGAAAAAAGCACAGAAAAAGAAAAAATAAGGAGGAATCTGGTAATGGTATTATTTACAGGTTCAACGGTTGAAGAAGCAATCCAAAAAGGATTGAAAGAATTAGACATTCCAAGAATGAAGGCCCACATCAAGGTCGTTTCAAAAGAGAAAAAAGGATTCTTAGGCTTGTTTGGTAAGAAGCCAGCTCAAGTTGATATCGAAGCCATTAGTGAAACGACAGTGATCAAAGCCAATCAGCAGGCCATTAAAGGGGTTCCAAAAGAAGTTAATGAAAAAAATGAACCCGTGAAAACAGTAAGTGAAGCAACTGTTGATTTGGGGCATGTAGTGGAAGCCATCAAGAAGATTGAAGAAGAAGGTCAAGGTGTTTCTGAAGAGGTCAAGGCTGAAATTCTGAAAAATGAAAAGCACGCCAGCACGATTTTGGAAGAAACAGGCCATATTTCAATTTTAAATGATTTGGAACCAGAGGATACTACCAAGGAAGTGGAATCTGCTCCAGAAAAAGAAACTGAAACCCAGGAAGCAACAAGTCAATCTTTGGAAGATTTAGGTTTGAAAGTAGAACCAAGTTATGATATTGAACAAGTGGCAACAGAAGTGGCTAGCTACGTTCAAACCATTGTAGATGATATGGATGTCGAAGGGACGATTTCAAGCGACTACAATCGCCGCACCATTAATCTTCAAATTGACACTAATGAACCAGGCCGTATTATCGGCTACCACGGAAAAGTCTTGAAAGCTCTTCAACTGTTAGCGCAAAATTACCTTTACAATCGCTATTCAAGAACCTTCTACATCACAATCAATGTCAATGATTACGTTGAACACCGTGCAGAAGTCTTGCAAACCTACGCTCAAAAATTGGCGACTCGCGTTTTAGAAGAAGGACGTAGCCAACAAACTGATCCAATGTCAAATAGCGAACGCAAGATTATCCATCGCATTATTTCACGCATGGATGGTGTGACGAGTTACTCTGAAGGTGACGAGCCAAATCGCTATGTTGTCGTAGACGCAGAATAAGCAAAGCAAAATCAGGTTCATCCTGATTTTTTGCTAGGAAAGGAAAGATTCAGATATGCTGAAAGCAGTTAGAGAATACCTATCATTTGAAGGGGTCCAGTACCGTAATCCTGATAAAGCTGGCGATGAAAGAGAAAAGATGTTGGACTTGCGGCAAAAAGGTCAAGAGGCTCGGAAGTCTTTTACAGAATTGGCCAAAACCTTTCAAGCTAGTCATCCAGAATGGCAACTTCAACAGACTAGTCAGTGGATGAACCAAGCGCAACGCTTGCGACCGCATTTCTGGGCCTATCTACAGAGAGACGGACAAGTGACAGAACCTATGATGGCTCTTCGTTTATATGGAACACCTGCCAATTATGGGATTTCTTTGGAAGTCAGTTTCATCGAGCGCAAGAAAGACGAGCAGACTTTAGACAAGCAAGCCAAGGTTTTAGAACTTCCAGCGGTAGAAGGAATTTATTATCTAGTCTACTCAAATGGGGAAAGTCATAAGGTGGAGGCTACTGAGGAGAATCGTCGTACTTTACGCGAGAAGGTGAGAAGTCAGGAAGTCCGTAAAGTTTTGGTTAAGGCAGATGTTTCCTTCATTGCAAATCAGTCAGTAGAAGCGATATTGGAGAAGCTAGAAGAGGCTTATGCGCGCTTGCTTCCGTACTATGAAGTGACGAGGGAATAGAAAATCAAATGTGTTAGATGAACGCAAATTGTTTTATTGCTATTCTATGCATTTTTTCATATAATAGTAAAATAGGATGTGTGATTTATTAATCACCTCAAAGAGAAAGGAAATTCTATGTCAAATCTATCTGTTAATGCAATTCGTTTTCTAGGTATTGACGCCATCAACAAAGCAAACTCAGGTCACCCAGGGGTGGTTATGGGGGCTGCTCCAATGGCCTATAGCCTCTTTACAAAGCAACTTCGTATCAATCCAGCTCAACCAAACTGGATCAACCGCGATCGCTTTATTCTTTCAGCAGGACACGGCTCTATGCTTCTTTATGCCCTTCTTCACCTTTCTGGTTTTGAAGATGTTAACATGGATGAAGTCAAGAACTTCCGCCAATGGGGTTCTAAAACACCAGGTCACCCAGAATTTGGTCATACTGCAGGGGTTGACGCGACAACTGGTCCTCTAGGACAAGGGATTTCTACTGCTACTGGTTTTGCCCAAGCAGAACGTTTCCTTGCAGCCAAGTATAACCGCGAAGGTTTCAATATCTTTGACCACTATACTTATGTGATCTGTGGAGATGGAGATTTGATGGAAGGAGTCTCAAGTGAGGCGGCTTCATACGCAGGCTTGCAAAAACTCGACAAGTTGGTGGTTCTTTATGATTCAAATGACATCAACTTGGATGGTGAGACAAAAGATTCCTTCACAGAAAGTGTTCGTGACCGTTACAATGCCTACGGCTGGCATACAGCCTTGGTTGAAGATGGAACAGACTTGGAAGCAATCCATGCGGCTATCGAAACAGCTAAAGCTTCAGGAAAACCATCTTTGATTGAAGTGAAGACTGTGATTGGATACGGCTCTCCAAACAAACAAGGAACTAATGCGGTACACGGTGCTCCTCTTGGAGCAGATGAAACTGCGGCTACTCGTCAAGCTCTTGGTTGGGACTATGAACCATTTGAAATCCCAGCTGAAGTTTATGCTGATTTCAAGGAAAATGTTGCAGACCGTGGTGCATCAGCTTATCAAGCTTGGACAAAATTAGTTGCTGACTATAAAGAAGCGCATCCAGAACTGGCTGCAGAAGTAGAAGCCATCATCGACGGCCGTGATCCAGTTAAAGTGACTCCAGCAGACTTCCCAGCCTTAGAAAATGGATTTTCTCAAGCAACTCGCAACTCAAGTCAAGATGCTTTGAACGTTGTCGCTGCCAAGTTGCCAACCTTCCTAGGTGGATCAGCTGACCTCGCTCACTCAAACATGACTTATATCAAGACTGATGGACTTCAAGACGACGCTAATCGCTTGAACCGCAACATTCAGTTTGGTGTTCGTGAATTTGCAATGGGAACGATCTTGAACGGGATGGCCCTTCACGGTGGACTTCGTGTATACGGTGGTACTTTCTTCGTCTTCTCTGACTATGTGAAAGCAGCTGTCCGCTTGTCAGCCTTGCAAGGACTTCCTGTGACTTATGTCTTTACCCACGATTCGATTGCAGTTGGGGAAGATGGTCCAACTCACGAACCAGTTGAACACTTAGCAGGTCTCCGTGCTATGCCAAATCTGAATGTTTTCCGCCCAGCAGATGCGCGTGAAACTCAAGCGGCTTGGTACCTTGCCGTGACAAGCGAAAAAACACCAACTGCCCTTGTCTTGACACGTCAAAATTTGACTGTCGAAGAAGGAACAGACTTTGACAAAGTTGCGAAAGGTGCCTATGTTGTCTATGAAACTGCAGCAGACTTTGATACAATTTTGATTGCAACAGGTTCAGAGGTGAATTTGGCGGTCGCAGCTGCCAAAGAATTGGCTAGCCAAGGTGCAAAAATCCGTGTAGTCAGCATGCCATCAACAGATGTCTTTGACGCACAAGATGCAGCATACAAGGAAGAAATCCTTCCAAATGCAGTTCGCCGTCGTGTTGCAGTTGAAATGGGTGCAACTCAAAACTGGTACAAATATGTTGGTCTTGATGGTGCAGTTCTCGGTATTGATACTTTCGGAGCATCTGCCCCAGCACCAAAAGTATTGGCGGAGTACGGATTTACAGTTGAAAATCTAGTCAAAGTCGTTCAAAACTTGAAATAATCACAAAAATCAGAGTGAAAACTCTGATTTTTTATAAGCATAAAAACAAGGCACAACCTTGTAAAAGTAGCTGAAATTTGATATAGTAGTCCTATGTAAAATACAAAGGAGAAAACAATGGATCCAAATATTACTTTTTTAATCATGCTTGTAGGTATGTTTGCCTTGATGTTCTTTATGCAACGTTCTCAAAAGAAACAAGCACAAAAGCGTATGGAAAGCTTGAACAAGCTTCAAAAAGGTTATGAAGTCATTACAATTGGTGGGCTTTACGGAACAGTGGATGAAGTAGATACTGAGAAAGGTACAATCGTACTGGATGTAGATGGCGTTTATTTGACTTTTGAATTGGCTGCGATCAAGACCGTTTTGCCACTCAAAGAAGTTGTGACACCAGAAGGAACAGTTGTTGACGAAGGCGGAGCAATCGAAGAATAAAACGGGACCTGTCACTCCCGTTTTTCTATGAGACGAGAGGAAAAGGGATGAAAAAAATAGTATTTGTTTGCCTAGGAAATATCTGTCGTAGCCCCATGGCAGAGTTTGTGATGAAATCCATGACGAGCGATTACCACGTCGAAAGTCGGGCAACGTCATCATGGGAACATGGCAATCCGATTCACAAGGGGACGCAAGGAATTTTCCAGCAATATCAGATCCCGTATGATAAAGATAAAACATCACTTCAGATTGGCAGAGAGGACTTTGAATCGTTTGATTACATTATCGGTATGGATGCTTCAAACCTTTCAGATTTGCGACAAATGTGTCCTCAGGAACTACAGTATAAGATTTACTCTTTTGCATCTGAAAGTGTCCCAGATCCTTGGTATACAGGAGATTTTGAGGAAACCTATGCTCGTATCACAAGTGGATGTCAAAGCTGGCTAGATCGATTAGAAAATGAGAGTGACAATGGAAAAGCTTAAACAATTTTATGAGAAGTGTAGAGTTTACCTAACTCGCCCTAGGCTAGAGCTCATTGCAGTAGTCGTAATTGCACTCTGTGCTCTTTCGGTATTTCTACTAAATACACCCAAAAAGGGTGTCCTGACACTTGATGGTGGTGCACTTGTTTATGATGGTACCCTGGTACGAGGGAAAATGAATGGTCAGGGGACCATGACCTTTGAAAATGGGGACCAATATACAGGTGATTTCAATAATGGAGCTTTTAATGGGAAAGGAACGTTCCAATCAAAAGATGGCTGGAAATACGAAGGTGATTTTGTAAATGGCCAGGCTGAAGGTCAAGGGAAGTTGACGACAGAGCAAGAAGTCGTTTATGAAGGGACCTTTAAACAAGGCGTTTTCCAACAAAAACAGTAGTCTCCAAGTTAGGAGACTATTTTCAAAACCAAAAAAGAAAACGCTTTCTTGTCTTGGATTCGATAACTAACTATCAACTAGAAAAAACTTTGTGAAATAAAAAAATTTTCTCCATAATTTCACAATCGTCCAGACAAAACTCTATTGTATAGCTACATTGAGAAAAAAATCACAAACTCAGAAAATTTCTTTGTGAAATGCTTATGAAACTGTTTACAAAGCATAAAAAAAGAGTTATAATAAACTTGTGAAAAAATTAACAAAGGATAACATCCTTAAAGGCTATGGAGGATAATATAATATGGCTGATAAAAAAACAGTAACACCAGAGGAAAAGCAACTTGCTGCTGAGAAGCATGTCGACGGTCTCGTGAAAAAAGCCTTGGTTGCGCTTGATGAAATGCGCAAGTTGAACCAAGAGCAAGTTGACTATATCGTGGCAAAAGCTTCGGTTGCAGCACTTGACGCACATGGTATCCTTGCACAACATGCAGTTGAAGAAACTGGCCGTGGGGTATTTGAAGACAAGGCGACAAAAAACCTATTTGCCTGCGAACACGTAGTGAACAATATGCGTGGAGTTAAAACAGTTGGAGTTATCGAAGATGATCCAATTACAGGTTTGACAAAGATTGCGGAACCTGTAGGGGTAATCTGTGGTGTCACTCCGACAACAAACCCGACTTCAACAGCGATTTTCAAATCCTTGATTGCTTTGAAAACACGCAACCCAATCGTTTTTGCTTTCCATCCATCAGCTCAAGAATCATCAGCACACGCAGCACAAATCGTTCGCGATGCAGCGATTGCAGCTGGTGCTCCTGAAAACTGTGTTCAATGGATTACAAAGCCATCTATGGAAGCGACTGGAGCGCTAATGAACCACGAAGGTGTTGCAACTATTCTTGCAACTGGTGGGAATGCTATGGTTAAAGCTGCATACTCATGTGGAAAACCAGCTCTTGGAGTAGGTGCCGGAAATGTTCCTGCCTATGTAGAAAAATCTGCTGACCTTCGTCAAGCTGCTCATGACATCGTTATGTCTAAATCATTTGACAATGGTATGGTCTGTGCATCAGAGCAAGCAGTTATCATTGATAAAGAAGTGTATGATGAATTTGTAGCAGAATTTAAATCTTACCACACTTACTTTGTAAACAAAAAAGAGAAAGCTCTCCTAGAAGAATTCTGTTTTGGAGCAAAAGCAAATAGCAAGAACTGTGCTGGAGCAAAATTGAACGCTGACATCGTTGGTAAACCAGCAACATGGATTGCAGAACAAGCAGGTTTCTCAGTGCCAGAAGGCACAAACATCTTGGCTGCAGAATGTGCAGAAGTAGGACCAAAAGAACCGTTGACTCGTGAAAAATTGTCACCAGTTATCGCTGTCCTAAAAGCTGAAGATACAGAAGACGGTCTTAAAAAAGCTCGTCAAATGGTTGAGTTTAACGGACTTGGTCACTCAGCAGCTATCCATACAAAAGACGAAGCTCTTGCTAAACGCTTTGGTACAGAAATCAAAGCAATGCGTATTATCTGGAACTCTCCATCTACTTTCGGTGGTATCGGTGACGTATACAATGCCTTCATTCCATCATTGACACTTGGATGTGGTTCATACGGACGCAACTCAGTTGGTGATAACGTGAGCGCTATTAACCTTCTAAACATCAAGAAAGTAGGGAAACGTAGAAATAATATGCAGTGGTTTAAAGTTCCTTCAAAAATTTACTTCGAACGCAATTCTATCCAATACCTTCAAACATGTGAAGATATTGAACGCGTTATGATCGTTACGGACAAATCAATCGAAAAACTCGGTTTCGTTCAACGTGTTATCGATCAATTGAACGCACGTAGTAACCGTGTAACTGTCCAAGTCTTCTCAGATGTTGAACCAGATCCAGATATCACAACTGTAGAACGTGGTACTGAAGTGATGAGGGCGTTTGAACCAGACACAATCATCGCTCTTGGTGGTGGTTCTCCAATGGACGCAGCGAAAGTTATGTGGCTCTTCTATGAACAACCAGAAATCGACTTCCGTGACTTGGTTCAAAAATTCATGGATATCCGTAAACGTGCCTTCCGCTTCCCATCACTTGGTAAGAAAGCGAAGTACATCGGTATCCCAACAACTTCAGGTACTGGTTCAGAAGTAACACCATTTGCCGTTATCTCTGACAAGAAAAACAACCGTAAGTATCCATTGGCTGACTACTCATTGACACCAACGATTGCGATTGTTGACCCAGCTTTGGTTGAATCAGTTCCAGATTTCATTACTGCTGACACAGGTATGGACGTCTTGACTCACGCGACTGAAGCCTACACTTCAAACTTTGCTAACGACTACACAGATGGTATCGCCCTTCAATCAATCAAACTTGTCTTTGAATGGTTGGAAAAATCTGTTAAGACTGCTGACCCAGAAGCTCGTGAAAAAATGCATAATGCGTCTACAATGGCAGGTATGGCCTTCGCCAATGCCTTCCTTGGTATGAGCCACTCAATGGCCCACAAGATCGGTGCGGTTCACCATACTGTTCACGGACGTACAAACGCTATCTTGCTTCCATATGTTATCCGTTACAACGGAACTCGTCCATCTAAGACGACTACATGGCCTAAATACAACTACTGGAAAGCTGATGAGAAATTCCAAGACATCGCGAAAATGCTTGGTTTGCCTCACTCAACTCCAGAAGAAGCGGTTGAAGCTTATGCCAAAGCAGTTTACGATCTTGGTGAAGCAGTTGGAATCACAATGAACTTCAAAGGCTTTGGAATCGATGAAAAAGTTTGGAAAGACAGCTTGCATGAAATTGCTCTTCTAGCTTATGAAGATCAATGTTCACCTGCAAACCCTCGCTTGCCAATGGTAGCTGACATGGAAGAAATCATGGCAGATGCTTACTATGGTTATGCAGAACGTCCAGGACGTCGTAAATAATCGTTTATCAGCCTAGAGGCAGGAGAAATCCTGTCTCTTTTTTGTAAACTCTGAAAGAGTTGAAATTGAAGTTTCACCATGAAATGAAGAGAATATGCAGATATTATAAAAATTCTAGAGATATGCTTTGAGAATAAAAGAATGGATGAATAAAAAGGGGGAGAAAAAGTAGAAAAGCGGGAGAGAAAATCAACGCCCGTACTTGCAATTCAACTCAAATAGTTATATAATAGGTTTGTTGAAAGGTGATTTGTAGTGATTCAAGTTACTCTTTTCACAATAAAATTTTCATGATTTTCATAAGGAGGAAATCACTAATGGTAGTTAAAGTTGGTATTAACGGTTTCGGACGTATCGGTCGTCTTGCTTTCCGCCGTATCCAAAACGTAGAAGGTGTTGAAGTTACTCGCATCAACGACCTTACAGATCCAGTTATGCTTGCACACTTGTTGAAATACGACACAACTCAAGGTCGTTTCGACGGTACTGTAGAAGTTAAAGAAGGTGGATTTGAAGTTAACGGTAAATTCGTTAAAGTTTCTGCTGAACGTGATCCAGAACAAATCGACTGGGCTACTGACGGTGTAGAAATTGTTCTTGAAGCAACTGGTTTCTTTGCTAAGAAAGCAGCGGCTGAAAAACACTTGCACGCTGGAGGAGCTAAAAAAGTTGTTATCACTGCTCCTGGTGGAAACGATGTTAAAACAGTTGTATTTAACACTAACCACGACATTCTTGACGGTACTGAAACAGTTATCTCAGGTGCTTCATGTACTACAAACTGCTTGGCTCCAATGGCTAAAGCTCTTCAAGACAACTTCGGTGTTGTAGAAGGATTGATGACTACTATCCACGCTTACACTGGTGACCAAATGATCCTTGACGGACCACACCGTGGTGGTGACCTTCGCCGTGCTCGCGCTGGTGCAGTTAACATCGTTCCTAACTCAACTGGTGCTGCTAAAGCAATCGGTTTGGTTATTCCTGAATTGAACGGCAAATTGGATGGAGCTGCTCAACGTGTTCCTGTTCCAGCTGGTTCAGTAACTGAATTGGTAGCAGTTCTTGAAAAGAATGTTACTGTTGATGAAGTAAACGCAGCTATGAAAGCAGCTTCAAACGAATCATACGGTTACACAGAAGATCCAATCGTATCTTCAGATATCTTAGGTATGTCTTACGGTTCATTGTTCGATGCAACTCAAACTAAAGTTCTTGACGTTGACGGCAAACAATTGGTTAAAGTTGTTTCATGGTATGACAACGAAATGTCTTACACTTCACAACTTGTTCGTACTCTTGAATACTTCGCAAAAATCGCTAAATAATTCTTGAGTCGATAAAAGCAAGGCCTTCTGGTCTTGCTTTTTTGTATAGAAAAATGGATGATAGTGTCATCCATTTTGTTTTAATTCTATTTCGAAAGTATCCGAGAGGGCAGTGAAACTCAATTTTTCTAAGGTGAGTGGATGAGTAAAGGAGAGTCGAAAAGCGTGGAGCATGAGCCGGCTCGTTCTTGATTTAGAGTTATAGAGAGGATCGCCCAGGATAGGGTGCTTATGGTGAGAGAGGTGAACACGGATTTGATGCGTTCGACCGGTCTTTAGTTTGCAACGGACAAGGGTAGTCTTGTTTGGGAATTGTTTTAATCGACTGATATGTGTTTCAGCATATTGTCCATTTTTTTCATCAACTATTCTTTTTCTACGATCGTGTCGATCACGACCAATTTTATCTCGAAAGACAAGTTCTTTACTCCCTACTTGCCCCTCTACGAGTGCCCAGTACTCACGAGCAATGTCCTTTTTCTCCAACAAACGATTGAGGATGGGTAAGATAAAAGGATTTTTAGCAAAAAGCACTAAACCGCTTGTTTCCATATCCAGGCGATGAACGACATAGCAGTTTTGGCCAACGTAGGCAGAGACGTGATTGAGAAGGGCGATTTCACCAGGTTGATTTCCGTGAGTTTTCATTCCCTCTGGCTTGTTGACGATAATGAGATGTTGGTCTTGGTAAATCTCTTGAACGAGGTCTAGATTGCCCCAAAGGATTTCTTTTGGGGGATAATCTTCCTCGTCAAAAGTCAACTGACAAATGTCACCTGGTTTGACTATCTCGTTCCAGTGAACTTGTTTTTGATTGATTAAGATATTCTTCTTGGTTCTTAGAAAATGGCGAATCTTTCTAGGAATGAGGAGTTGTTCCTCTAGGAGTTCCTTGACCGTCATTTGAGGCAGGGATGATGGTAATGTAAATGTGAATTGCATACAGATATTGTAACAAAAAAAGCCCTGTTTGGATAGGGAACAGCTAAATTCTTGAGTTCCTATGGTGAAGATGATAAAATAAACGCATGAAATTAGATAAATTATTTGAGAAGTTTCTTTCTCTCTTTAAAAAAGAAACGAATGAATCCGCGGAGTCTGATTCGACTAGCATGCGTCGTTCACGGAGCGATAGAAAAAAACTAGGCCATGTAGGTTCGATACGGAAATTTTGGCGTCGTTATCATCTGACCAAGATTGTCATCATTTTAGGGTTAAGTTCTGGTTTGCTAGTAGGAACCTACCTATTTGCGATAGCCAAGTCTACCAATGTCAATGATTTGCAAAATGCCTTGAAAACGCGAACTCTGATTTTTGACCGCGAAGAAAAAGAGGCAGGGGCTCTATCAGGTCAAAAGGGAACCTATGTTGAGCTGGCAGATATCAGCAAAGACTTGCAAGATGCTGTTGTCGCGACAGAGGACCGTTCTTTTTATAAAAATGATGGGATTAACTACGGTCGTTTCTTTCTAGCCATCCTTACAGCGGGTCGTTCTGGAGGGGGGTCCACCATCACTCAACAGTTGGCGAAAAATGCTTATCTGTCTCAGGACCAAACCGTTGAACGGAAAGCCAAGGAGTTTTTCCTTGCCTTAGAGTTGACAAAGAAATACAGCAAGGAGCAAATCCTTACTATGTACCTCAATAACGCCTACTTCGGAAATGGGGTATGGGGTGTTGAAGATGCAAGTAAGAAATATTTCGGTGTATCGGCTTCACAACTAACGCTTGATCAGGCGGCGACTCTAGCAGGGATGCTCAAGGGACCAGAATTGTATAATCCATTAAATTCTGTTGAGACTTCGACCAACCGTAGGGATACTGTTTTGCAAAATATGGTTGCAGCAGGTTATATTGATAAAAACCAAGAGACCGAAGCGGCTGGAGTAGATATGGCTTCTCAACTGCAAGATAAATATGAAGGCAAAGTTTCGGATTATCGTTACCCGTCCTATTTTGATGCTGTTGTCAACGAAGCGGTTTCCAAGTACAATCTCACAGAAGAAGAGATTGTCAACAACGGCTATCGCATCTACACAGAGCTTGACCAAAACTACCAAGCAAACATGCAGGTTATTTACGAAAACACTTCGCTATTTCCAACAGCAGAAGACGGAACGCATGCCGAATCAGGTAGTGTCGCTCTGGAACCCAAGACTGGTGGAGTGCGTGGAGTTGTTGGTCGTGTAGCTGGTGATGACAAACCAGGCTTCCGCAATTTTAACTATGCCACTCAGTCTAAGCGTAGCCCAGGCTCAACCATTAAACCTTTAGTCGTTTATACACCCGCAGTAGAAGCAGGATGGGCCTTGAACAAGCAACTGGATAATCATACGATGCAGTACAACAGTTATCAAGTAGACAACTATGCGGGTATTAAGACATCTCCAGAAGTACCTATGTATCAGGCCTTGGCGGAATCACTCAACCTGCCAGCTGTTGCGACTGTAAATGAATTAGGTATTGACAAAGCTTTTGACGCTGGGGAGAGATTTGGTCTGAATATGGAAAAAGTTGACCGAGTTCTTGGAGTTGCTCTTGGTGGAGGTGTGGAGACGAATCCTCTCCAGATGGCGCAAGCCTATGCAGCCTTTGCTAATGGAGGTCTGATGCCTGAAGCGCATTTCATCACTCGTATTGAAAATGCCAGCGGTCAGGTCATCAAGAGTCATAAAAATTCCCAAAAACGAGTGATTGATAAGTCGGTAGCCGATAAAATGACCAGCATGATGCTAGGAACATTTACCAATGGTACAGGAATTAGTTCATCACCAGCGGATTACGTTATGGCTGGTAAAACAGGTACGACTGAAGCTGTTTTCAATCCAGAATATACCAGTGACCAGTGGGTGATTGGTTATACTCCGGATGTGGTCATCAGCCACTGGCTCGGCTTCCCAACGACAGATGAGAACCATTATCTAGCAGGTTCGACCTCTAATGGCGCTGCCCATGTCTTTAGAAGCATGGCTAACACCATCTTGCCTTACACTCCTGGCAGCACCTTTACGGTTGAGAATGCCTATAAGCAAAATGGGATTGAACCAGAAAATACTAAGCAGCAAGTCGTTGAAAATGAAACAAATCAGACGGAAGATCCGCTAGGAGATATTCGTAGTCGTGCTCAAAATCTTGTAGATGAAGCAGGCCGGGCAATTTCAGAAGCTAAAATAAAAGAAAAAGCCCAGACAATATGGGACTCAATCCTTAATCTATTTCGTTAAGAGGCTTGTCAAAGCCTAGGTTTCTTGTTATAATAGATAAGATGGAGGCGTTATGGCACTAAAAAAAGCAAGCCTAGCTTGTGCAGTTTGTGGTTCAAGGAATTACTCAATCAAAATTAGTGGGAACCCCAAGCCAACACGACTAGAAGTAAATAAATTTTGTAAACATTGTGGAAAATATACGACACATAGAGAAACGATATAGGAGAGAACGATGGGTTTTATTAAGGATATTTTTAAACTTCTTAAAGAAACAACTTGGCCAACTCGCAAAGAAAGCTGGAGAGATTTTCGCTCTATTATGGAATACACAGCCTTCTTTGTGGTCATCATTTACATTTTTGACCAGTTGATTGTATCAGGTTTGATTCGATTTATTAACATTTTTTAGAAGAAAAGTGGAGAAGTTCTGCTAACTTTCTTCTATATATGTATGAAAGGAAATATCATGGATAGTTTTGACAAGGGATGGTTTGTTCTACAAACTTATTCTGGCTATGAAAATAAGGTAAAAGAAAATCTATTGCAACGTGCGCAAACGTATAACATGTTGGATAATATTCTACGGGTTGAGATTCCAACACAAACCGTGCAAGTTGAGAAAAATGGAAAGAAAAAGGAAGTTGAAGAGAATCGCTTTCCAGGCTATGTTCTTGTAGAAATGGTCATGACAGATGAAGCATGGTTCGTCGTTCGAAACACACCTAACGTAACAGGATTCGTCGGCTCACACGGTAACAGATCAAAACCAACTCCACTATTGGAACAAGAAATTCGTGATATTCTGGTTTCAATGGGACAAACTGTTCAAGAGTTTGATATTGACGTCGAAGTTGGCCAGACAGTCCGCATCATTGATGGTGCTTTTGCAGACTACACAGGTAAAATTACTGAAATTGATAACAACAAAGTGAAGATGATTATCTCTATGTTTGGTAACGATACGATTGCAGAAGTGAATCTCAACCAAATTGCAGAATTATAACCCCAGAGAGGCTTTGCCTCTCTTTTTATGTGCTGTTGAGGGAGGAAGAAGTATAAAATAGAGGAAGTAGACTCAGGGGCTCGCGCATTTTGCTAAACTAAATGCAGAAAGGAGAGGTCTATGAATCTAAAAGACTTATATGAAGAAAGCAAGGGAATCGTCCATAAGTGTCGCAAAGATTATCATTTGCATCTGTGGGAGAAAGAGGACTGGGACCAGGAAGGCATGTTATGTCTGTATGAGCTGGTGAGCCGTAATCCAGAGTTATTAGAGGGCGAGCGCCATCGACTTTATGTCTGCTTTAAAACAAAGTTTAGAAATCGTATCCTAGATTACATCCGTAAACAGGAAAGCCACAAGCGCCGTTTTGACAAAGAACCCTATGAAGAGGTGAGTGAGATTAGCCATCGTCTAGGAGAAAAAGGACTCAGGTTGGACGATTATTATCTCTTTCACGAACTTCTAAAGAATTACAAATCAAAACAGAGTATGGAAAAACAAGAATTAATAGACCGTCTCATGGGAGGGGAAGTCTTTAGAGGACGGAAAGCTCTCCTGAGAGAACTTTCCCTAATCTTTTCAGAATTTCGATAAAGAGGAAAAAAGTCCTTGACAAAGGCGGAAAAGTAGGTATAATAGAAAGAGTTGAAAAGCTCAGGTCCGTTGGTCAAGGGGTTAAGACACCGCCTTTTCACGGCGGTAACACGGGTTCGAATCCCGTACGGACTATGGTGTATTGCGGTTAAAAAAACTTGAAAAAAGTTTAAAAAATCTGTTGACAGAGGCAGGTAGCTGTGATATACTAATATAGTTGTCGCTCAAGAGAGAAGTGAGAGACAAAGACCTTTGAAAACTGAACAAGACGAACCAATGTGCAGGGCACTATAACTGAAGTTATAGTACTGAACAATGAAAAAAACAATAAATCTGTCAGTGACAGAAATGAGTGAGAACTCAAACTTTTAATGAGAGTTTGATCCTGGCTCAGGACGAACGCTGGCGGCGTGCCTAATACATGCAAGTAGAACGCTGAAGGAGGAGCTTGCTTCTCTGGATGAGTTGCGAACGGGTGAGTAACGCGTAGGTAACCTGCCTGGTAGCGGGGGATAACTATTGGAAACGATAGCTAATACCGCATAATAGTAGATGTTGCATGACATTTGCTTAAAAGGTGCAATTGCATCACTACCAGATGGACCTGCGTTGTATTAGCTAGTTGGTGAGGTAACGGCTCACCAAGGCAACGATACATAGCCGACCTGAGAGGGTGATCGGCCACACTGGGACTGAGACACGGCCCAGACTCCTACGGGAGGCAGCAGTAGGGAATCTTCGGCAATGGACGGAAGTCTGACCGAGCAACGCCGCGTGAGTGAAGAAGGTTTTCGGATCGTAAAGCTCTGTTGTAAGAGAAGAACGAGTGTGAGAGTGGAAAGTTCACACTGTGACGGTATCTTACCAGAAAGGGACGGCTAACTACGTGCCAGCAGCCGCGGTAATACGTAGGTCCCGAGCGTTGTCCGGATTTATTGGGCGTAAAGCGAGCGCAGGCGGTTAGATAAGTCTGAAGTTAAAGGCTGTGGCTTAACCATAGTACGCTTTGGAAACTGTTTAACTTGAGTGCAAGAGGGGAGAGTGGAATTCCATGTGTAGCGGTGAAATGCGTAGATATATGGAGGAACACCGGTGGCGAAAGCGGCTCTCTGGCTTGTAACTGACGCTGAGGCTCGAAAGCGTGGGGAGCAAACAGGATTAGATACCCTGGTAGTCCACGCCGTAAACGATGAGTGCTAGGTGTTAGACCCTTTCCGGGGTTTAGTGCCGCAGCTAACGCATTAAGCACTCCGCCTGGGGAGTACGACCGCAAGGTTGAAACTCAAAGGAATTGACGGGGGCCCGCACAAGCGGTGGAGCATGTGGTTTAATTCGAAGCAACGCGAAGAACCTTACCAGGTCTTGACATCCCTCTGACCGCTCTAGAGATAGAGTTTTCCTTCGGGACAGAGGTGACAGGTGGTGCATGGTTGTCGTCAGCTCGTGTCGTGAGATGTTGGGTTAAGTCCCGCAACGAGCGCAACCCCTATTGTTAGTTGCCATCATTCAGTTGGGCACTCTAGCGAGACTGCCGGTAATAAACCGGAGGAAGGTGGGGATGACGTCAAATCATCATGCCCCTTATGACCTGGGCTACACACGTGCTACAATGGCTGGTACAACGAGTCGCAAGCCGGTGACGGCAAGCTAATCTCTTAAAGCCAGTCTCAGTTCGGATTGTAGGCTGCAACTCGCCTACATGAAGTCGGAATCGCTAGTAATCGCGGATCAGCACGCCGCGGTGAATACGTTCCCGGGCCTTGTACACACCGCCCGTCACACCACGAGAGTTTGTAACACCCGAAGTCGGTGAGGTAACCATTTGGAGCCAGCCGCCTAAGGTGGGATAGATGATTGGGGTGAAGTCGTAACAAGGTAGCCGTATCGGAAGGTGCGGCTGGATCACCTCCTTTCTAAGGATAAGGAACTGCACATTGGTCTTGTTTAGTCTTGAGAGGTCTTGTGGGGCCTTAGCTCAGCTGGGAGAGCGCCTGCTTTGCACGCAGGAGGTCAGCGGTTCGATCCCGCTAGGCTCCATTGGTGAGAGATCACCAAGTAATGCACATTGAAAATTGAATATCTATATCAAATAGTAACAAGAAAATAAACCGAAACGCTGTAGTATTAAAAGAGTTTATGACTGAAAGGTCAGAAAATAAGGTTAAGTTAATAAGGGCGCACGGTGGATGCCTTGGCACTAGGAGCCGAAGAAGGACGTGACAAACGACGATATGCCTTGGGTAGCTGTAAGTAAGCGATGATCCAGGGATTTCCGAATGGGGGAACCCAACAGGTACTACCTGTTACCCGCATCTGTTAAGGATGTGAGGAGGAAGACGCAGTGAACTGAAACATCTAAGTAGCTGCAGGAAGAGAAAGCAAAAGCGATTGCCTTAGTAGCGGCGAGCGAAACGGCAGGAGGGCAAACCGAAGAGTTTACTCTTCGGGGTTGTAGGACTGCAATGTGGACTCAAAGATTATAGAAGAATGATTTGGGAAGATCAGCCAAAGAGAGTAACAGCCTCGTATTTAAAATAGTCTTTGTACCTAGCAGTATCCTGAGTACGGCGGGACACGTGAAATCCCGTCGGAATCTGGGAGGACCATCTCCCAACCCTAAATACTCCCTAGTGACCGATAGTGAACCAGTACCGTGAGGGAAAGGTGAAAAGCACCCCGGGAGGGGAGTGAAATAGAACCTGAAACCGTGTGCCTACAACAAGTTCGAGCCCGTTAATGGGTGAGAGCGTGCCTTTTGTAGAATGAACCGGCGAGTTACGATATGATGCGAGGTTAAGTTGAAGAGACGGAGCCGCAGGGAAACCGAGTCTGAATAGGGCGAATTAGTATCATGTCGTAGACCCGAAACCATGTGACCTACCCATGAGCAGGTTGAAGGTGCGGTAAGACGCACTGGAGGACCGAACCAGGGCACGTTGAAAAGTGCTTGGATGACTTGTGGGTAGCGGAGAAATTCCAAACGAACTTGGAGATAGCTGGTTCTCTCCGAAATAGCTTTAGGGCTAGCGTCGACATAAAGATTCTTGGAGGTAGAGCACTGTTTGGGTGAGGGGTCCATCCCGGATTACCAATCTCAGATAAACTCCGAATGCCAATGAATTATGGTCGGCAGTCAGACTGCGAGTGCTAAGATCCGTAGTCGAAAGGGAAACAGCCCAGACCACCAGCTAAGGTCCCAAAATAATTGTTAAGTGGAAAAGGATGTGGGGTTGCACAGACAACTAGGATGTTAGCTTAGAAGCAGCTATTCATTCAAAGAGTGCGTAATAGCTCACTAGTCGAGTGACCCTGCGCCGAAAATGTACCGGGGCTAAAACAATTTACCGAAGCTGTGGATACCTTTATAGGTATGGTAGGAGAGCGTTCTATGTGTGAAGAAGGTATACCGTGAGGAGTGCTGGAACGCATAGAAGTGAGAATGCCGGTATGAGTAGCGAAAGACAGGTGAGAATCCTGTCCACCGTAAGACTAAGGTTTCCAGGGGAAGGCTCGTCCGCCCTGGGTTAGTCGGGACCTAAGGAGAGACCGAAAGGTGTATCCGATGGACAACAGGTTGATATTCCTGTACTAGAGTATGTAGTGATGGAGGGACGCAGTAGGCTAACTAAAGCAGACGAATGGAAGTGTCTGTCTAAGCAGTGAGGTGTGATATGAGTCAAATGCTTATATCTATAACATTGAGCTGTGATGGGGAGCGAAGTTTAGTAGCGAAGTTAGTGACGTCACACTGCCAAGAAAAGCTTCTAGCGTTTAAACATACTCTACCCGTACCGCAAACCGACACAGGTAGTCGAGGCGAGTAGCCTCAGGTGAGCGAGAGAACTCTCGTTAAGGAACTCGGCAAAATGACCCCGTAACTTCGGGAGAAGGGGTGCTGACTTTAAGTCAGCCGCAGTGAATAGGCCCAAGCAACTGTTTATCAAAAACACAGCTCTCTGCTAAATCGTAAGATGATGTATAGGGGGTGACGCCTGCCCGGTGCTGGAAGGTTAAGAGGAGTGCTTAGGAGTAATCCGAAGGTATGAATTGAAGCCCCAGTAAACGGCGGCCGTAACTATAACGGTCCTAAGGTAGCGAAATTCCTTGTCGGGTAAGTTCCGACCCGCACGAAAGGCGTAATGATTTGGGCACTGTCTCAACGAGAGACTCGGTGAAATTTTAGTACCTGTGAAGATGCAGGTTACCCGCGACAGGACGGAAAGACCCCATGGAGCTTTACTGCAGTTTGATATTGAGTGTCTGTACCACATGTACAGGATAGGTAGGAGTCTAAGAGATCGGGACGCCAGTTTCGAAGGAGACGTTGTTGGGATACTACCCTTGTGTTATGGCCACTCTAACCCGGATAGGTTATCCCTATCGGAGACAGTGTCTGACGGGCAGTTTGACTGGGGCGGTCGCCTCCTAAAAGGTAACGGAGGCGCCCAAAGGTTCCCTCAGAATGGTTGGAAATCATTCGCAGAGTGTAAAGGTATAAGGGAGCTTGACTGCGAGAGCTACAACTCGAGCAGGGACGAAAGTCGGGCTTAGTGATCCGGTGGTTCCGTATGGAAGGGCCATCGCTCAACGGATAAAAGCTACCCTGGGGATAACAGGCTTATCTCCCCCAAGAGTTCACATCGACGGGGAGGTTTGGCACCTCGATGTCGGCTCGTCGCATCCTGGGGCTGTAGTCGGTCCCAAGGGTTGGGCTGTTCGCCCATTAAAGCGGCACGCGAGCTGGGTTCAGAACGTCGTGAGACAGTTCGGTCCCTATCCGTCGCGGGCGTAGGAAATTTGAGAGGATCTGCTCCTAGTACGAGAGGACCAGAGTGGACTTACCGCTGGTGTACCAGTTGTCTTGCCAAAGGCATCGCTGGGTAGCTATGTAGGGAAGGGATAAACGCTGAAAGCATCTAAGTGTGAAACCCACCTCAAGATGAGATTTCCCATGATTTTATATCAGTAAGAGCCCTGAGAGATGATCAGGTAGATAGGTTAGAAGTGGAAGTGTGGCGACACATGTAGCGGACTAATACTAATAGCTCGAGGACTTATCCAAAGTAACTGAGAATACGAAGTGTGAGGTTTTCTTGGTATTTGATAGATATTCAATTTTGAGTAGGTATTACTCAGAGTTAAGTGACGATAGCCTAGGAGATACACCTGTACCCATGCCGAACACAGCAGTTAAGCCCTAGAACGCCGGAAGTAGTTGGGGGTTGCCCCCTGTGAGATATGGAAGTCGCTTAGCTCGAGGGAGTTTAGCTCAGCTGGGAGAGCATCTGCCTTACAAGCAGAGGGTCAGCGGTTCGATCCCGTTAACTCCCATTTTAGCGGGTGTAGTTTAGTGGTAAAACTACAGCCTTCCAAGCTGTTGTCGCGAGTTCGATTCTCGTCACCCGCTTTGAACTTTGTTCAATTACCAAGTTTTTTAAACTTGGGCGCGTAGCTCAGGTGGTTAGAG
>NZ_KV832119.1:477697-478052 GCF_001837335.1 Streptococcus sp. HMSC066F01 | reverse complement strand
TGTTCGCCGAGTGAAGACAGCTGGTCAAAAAGGTGTTCGTACCATTGTTGAAACTGTCACTTACACAGACGGAAAAGAGACAGGCCGCGAGGTGAAATCAAACACAATCACCACTCCAGCAGTAGATGAGATTGTTGAAGTTGGAACTAAGAAAGTAGTAGCCCCAGTTGTAACGACTAAGGAAGAGACCAAGACAGAAGAAGTTGCTTTCCAAACTAAGGAAGTAACAAATCCAGATCTTCCAGAAGGAACTCGCCGAGTGAAAACAGCTGGCCAAAAAGGTGTTCGTACCATTGTTTACACAGTCACTTACACAGACGGAAAAGAGACAGGTCGTGAGGTGAAATCAAACACA
>NZ_KV832119.1:348860-477597 GCF_001837335.1 Streptococcus sp. HMSC066F01 | reverse complement strand
AACGACTAAGGAAGAGACCAAGACAGAAGATGTTGCCTTCCAAGTCAAAGAAGTGCAGAACGCAGACCTTCCAGAAGGAAGTCGTCAAGTGACGACAGCTGGTAAGAAGGGTGTTCGCACCATTGTTTATACAGTGACTTACACAGATGGCGTTGAAACTGGTCGTCTTGAGAAATCAAGCAAAATCACCACTCCAGCAGTAGATGAGATTGTCGAAGTTGGAACTAAGAAAGATACTGTAACAACAGGGAACCAAGCTGAAAGCACTAAGAAAGAAGAAACTGCAAGCCAAGATAAGAAAGTTCTACCAAGCACAGGTACAGCTTCTACCAGTCTTCTTTCAATGATTGGTTTATTTATCGCCGGTCTAGTCGGCTTTGTCGTTCGTAAGAGGGACTAAGGCTCTCTAATTGTACAAAAGCATCTTTTGTACGAGAAATACTAAAAAGAACCCAGAATTTATTCTTGGGTTCTTTCTTTATAAATTAAAACGAATTACTATGGATAAGTTGTTAGAAACAATATCTTGTTATGGAATTTGTAGAGTAGTATGAGTCTGTTCTAGCTTGAAAGAATGGTTAACCAATTTTAAACTAGTTCATTGATAGAAGTAAAATCTCTACCCAGGCCTTGGGCAACTGGGAGGCTGGTCAAGTAACCTTGATAAGTGGTCACACCTTGACGCAAGCCTTCATCTTCAGCAATTGCTTGTGCGAATCCTTTGCCAGCCAGAGCTTCGATATAAGGAAGAGTGACATTGGTTAGGGCGATGGTTGAAGTACGGGCAACCGCACCAGGGATATTGGCAACGGCATAGTGGAGAACACCGTATTTTTCATAGACAGGTTCATCGTGCGTTGTCACACGGTCAGCTGTCTCGATAACACCACCTTGGTCAACGGCAACATCAACGATGACAGAGCCTGGACGCATTTGTTTGACCATCTCATCTGTAACCAATTTTGGTGCTTTGGCACCAGGGATGAGCACCGCTCCAATCACTACATCAGCATCTCTCACACTTGCTTCAATATTGAAAGAATTAGACATAAGAGTTTGAATTTGGTTTCCAAAGACTTCTTCTAGAACTGAGAGACGTTTCGCGCTGATATCTAAAATAGTCACTTGAGCACCAAGACCAAGGGCGATGCGGGCAGCATGTGTACCGACGACACCACCACCGATGATGGTTACTTTTCCTTTTGGAACACCTGGTACACCACCTAGTAGGACACCAGAACCACCAGCTTGCTTAGTAAGGAAGTGGGCTCCGATTTGAACAGCCATACGACCGGCAACCTCACTCATAGGAACGAGGAGTGGTAGTTGTCCTTGATTGTCACGAACAGTTTCATAGGCAATTCCTGTTGTTTTTGCTGCTAACATAGCTTCTGCTAATTCTGGAGCAGCGGCCATGTGCAAGTAGGTGAAAAGGAGAAGATCGTCGCGCAAATAACCATATTCAGAAGCTAGTGGTTCTTTTACTTTCACGACTAACTCGGCAGCCCATGCTTCTGCAGCAGTAGCGACAATCTCAGCTCCTTGCTTTTGATAGTCCGCATCAGTAAATCCTGAACCGAGACCAGCATTTGATTCGATGAGGACACGATGCCCGCGACTGACTAAACTATGGACGCCAGCAGGAGTGAGGGCAACACGGTTTTCATTATTTTTAATTTCTTTTGGGATTCCGATTAACATAGAGATAACCTACCTTTCAATTGACAATCTTGTTTTGGTTGTCACATTTCAGTTCATAAATCAAAAATGTGATGGTTTTATTGTATATGAAACCGCTTCAAAAATCAAGAAAAACTTGTCATTCAAATTTCTTTATGCTAGACTAGTGAGAATCAAGCTCTAATGGAGGAAAAAGTATGGAATCAATATTTGTTAAATTTTCCAAGTATCCAACTATAGAAACGGAGCGTTTATTGCTCCGACCTGTAACCTTGGACGATGCAGAAGCCATGTTTGAGTATGCTTCAGACAGAGAAAATACACGCTACACTTTTCCAACAAATCAAAGCTTAGAAGAAACTAAGAATAACATTGCTCAGTTTTACTTGGCTAATCCCTTGGGACGGTGGGGAATCGAACTAAAAAGCACTGGTCAGTTTATCGGAACCATTGATTTGCACAAGATCGATACTGTTCTTAAGAAGGCAGCTATTGGTTATATTATCAACCAAAAGTATTGGAATCAAGGATTGACGACAGAAGCCAATCGTGCCGTGATTGAACTGGCTTTTGAGAAGATTGGAATGAACAAGTTGACTGCTCTTCACGATAAAGACAATCCCGCATCAGGAAAGGTCATGGAGAAATCAGGTATGCGTTTTTCCCACGAAGAACCCTATGCCAGAATGGATAACAAAGAACCAGGTCGAATCATCACAAGAGTTCATTATGTCTTGACTAAGGAAGACTATTTTGCAAATAAATAAGCAGTTGAAAAAAATTTTTCGACTGTTTTTTCTTTCTCTTGCGAATAACTTAAGAGAGGAGAAAATATGGAAGCAATTATCGAGAAAATCAAAGAGTATAAAATCATTGTCATTTGTGCTGGTTTGGGTTTGGCCTTGGGCGGATTTTTCCTACTAAAGCCAACTTCACAAACATCTGTGAAAGAAACAAACTTGCAGGCTGAAGTTGCAGCTGTTTCAAAGGATTCATCATCTGAAAAGGAAATCAAGAAGGAAGAAAAGGATGAGTCTGCTGAACAAGATCTAATCACAGTAGATGTCAAAGGTGCTGTTAAATCGCCAGGAATTTATGATTTACCAGTAGGGAGTCGTGTTCATGATGCCGTTCAGAAAGCTGGTGGCTTGACAGAGCAAGCAGACAGCAAATCGCTCAATCTAGCTCAGAAAGTTAGTGATGAAGCTCTGGTTTACGTTCCAACTAAGGGAGAAGAAGTAGCTAGTCAACAGACTGCTTCTGGGACGGCCTCTTCGACGAGCAAGGAAAAGAAGGTCAATCTCAACAAGGCCAGTCTGGAAGAACTCAAGCAGGTCAAAGGACTTGGTGGCAAACGAGCCCAGGATATTATCGACCATCGTGAGGCAAATGGCAAGTTCAAGTCGGTTGATGAATTAAAGAAGGTTTCTGGTATTGGCGCTAAGACCATAGAAAAGCTAAAAGACTATGTTACAGTGGATTAAGAATTTCCCTATCCCCCTAATCTATCTGAGTTTCCTGTTGCTCTGGCTTTACTATGCCATTTTTGGAGTGTCCTATCTCGCACTGCTAGGTTTTGTTTTTTTGCTTGTCTGTCTCTTTTTCCAATTTCCTTGGAAATCGGCCGGTAAAGTTCTAGCGTTTTGTGGAGTTTTTGGTTTTTGGTTTTTGTTTCAAACTTGGCAACAGACACAAGCTAATCAAAACCTAGTGGATTCTGTTGAAAGGGTACGGATTTTACCAGATACCATCAAAGTCAATGGAGACAGTCTGTCCTTTCGGGGCAAGGCTGAGGGTCGCACCTTCCAAGTTTACTATAAACTCCAGTCTGAGGAGGAGAAAGAGCTCTTTCAGGCCTTAACAGACCTTCACGAGATAGAGATAGAAGGAAAACTTTCAGAGCCTGAAGGTCAGAGGAATTTTGGTGGCTTTGACTACCAAGCCTATCTGAAAACTCAGGGGATTTACCAAACTTTGACTATCAAGAGTATCCAGTCAATGAGAAAGATTAGCAGTTGGGATATAGGAGAAAATCTGTCCAGTTTACGTCGAAAGGCTGTAGTTTGGATCAAGATGCACTTTCCAGATCCTATGCGCAATTATATGACAGGTCTTCTTTTAGGACATTTGGACACGGACTTTGAGGAGATGAATGAGCTCTATTCCAGTCTTGGAATTATCCATCTCTTTGCCTTGTCGGGTATGCAGGTAGGCTTTTTCATGGATGCCTTTAAGAAACTCCTCTTGCGATTGGGCTTAACTCAAGAAAAGTTGAAGTGGCTAACTTATCCCTTTTCTCTTATCTATGCAGGTCTGACAGGATTTTCAGCATCTGTTATTCGCAGTCTCTTGCAAAAGTTACTATCACAACATGGTATTAAGGGCTTGGATAATTTTGCCTTGACGGTCCTTGTCCTTTTTATCATTATGCCAAACTTTTTCCTAACTGCAGGAGGAGTCTTGTCCTGCGCTTATGCTTTTATCTTGACCATGACCAGCAAAGAAGGCGATGGGATCAAGGCTGTTGCCAGAGAAAGTTTGGTCATTTCTTTGGGAATATTGCCCATTCTATCCTTTTATTTTGCAGAATTTCAGCCTTGGTCTATCCTTTTGACCTTTGTCTTTTCCTTTCTGTTTGATGTGGTCTTCTTGCCGCTTTTGTCCATCTTATTCATTCTGTCCTTCGTTTACCCAGTCACTCAGTTTAACTTTGTCTTTGAGTGGTTGGAGGGCGTCATTCGCTTGCTATCGCAGCTGGCAAGTAGGCCCCTGGTCTTTGGTCAACCCAACGCATGGCTGTTGATTCTACTGTTAGTTTCATTAGCCTTGGTCTATGACATGAGGAAAAACATCAAAAGACTAGCAGGAGTCAGTCTTTTTATTGTGGGGCTCTTTTTCTTGACCAAGCATCCACTTGAAAATGAAATTACCATGCTAGATGTTGGGCAAGGGGAGAGTATTTTCCTACGGGATGTAACTGGTAAAACCATTCTCATAGATGTAGGTGGTAAGGCAGAATCTGATAAGAAAATCGAGGCTTGGCAAGAAAAGGCGACGACCAGCAATGCCCAGAGAACCTTGATTCCTTATCTTAAAAGTCGAGGAGTAGATAAGATTGACCAGCTGATTTTGACCAATACAGACAAGGAACATGTTGGTGATTTACTGGAGGTGACCAAGGCTTTCCATGTTGGAGAGATTTTAGTATCAAAAGGAAGTCTGACACAGAAGGAATTTGTAGCGGAACTAGAAGCAAGTCAAACTAAGGTGCGCAGTGTGACAGCAGGGGAGAATTTACCGATTTTTGGCAGTTACTTAGAAGTCCTATCTCCAAGGAAGATTGGAGATGGGGATCGTGATGATTCTCTGGTTCTTTATGGAAAACTTTTGGATAAGCACTTTCTCTTTACTGGAAACTTGAAGGAGAAGGGAGAGAAGGAACTTTTAAAGCAATACCCTACCTTAGAGTTGGATATCTTGAAGGCAGGTCAACATGGTTCAAAGACTTCATCTAGCCCAGCTTTTTTAGAGAAGCTCAAACCAGAGCTTACTCTCATTTCAGTGGGCAAGAACAATCGTGCCAAACTCCCCCATCAGGAAACCTTGACACGAATTGAAAATATCAATAGCAAAGTTTACCGAACTGACCAGCAAGGAGCCATTCGCTTTAAAGGATGGAATAGTTGGCGAATGGAAACGGTGAGATAAAATAGATAAACTTTTTTGAAAAAATAACTTTTTATCTTGACAAGGAATAGAAAACTTGGTATCATATAAAAGTTGAGAAAAGCAGAAGTGAGAGCTTCTCGCCTTGTGACATCAAGTTGCCTGGCCCTACGGATGAAAAGTTTCTAAGAAACGCTATCATAACGTGCGGGCTTGTATCATTACGAGTCCGCTATTGTTTTTCTCTAATAATAAAAAAGAGGTGAAAACCATAGCAAAGCAAGACTTATTCATCAATGATGAAATTCGTGTACGTGAAGTTCGCTTGATCGGTCTTGAGGGAGAACAGCTAGGCATCAAGCCACTCAGCGAAGCGCAAGCATTGGCTGATAGTGCAAATGTTGACTTAGTATTGATTCAACCCCAAGCAAAACCACCTGTTGCTAAAATTATGGACTACGGTAAGTTCAAATTTGAGTACCAGAAAAAGCAAAAAGAACAACGTAAAAAACAAAGTGTTGTTACTGTGAAAGAAGTTCGTCTGAGTCCAACTATTGACAAGGGTGACTTTGACACAAAACTTCGCAATGCACGCAAGTTCCTTGAAAAAGGAAATAAAGTTAAGGTATCCATTCGCTTTAAAGGGCGTATGATCACCCATAAAGAGATTGGTGCAAAAGTTTTAGCCGAGTTTGCTGAAGCAACACAAGATATTGCGATCATCGAACAACGAGCTAAGATGGATGGACGCCAAATGTTCATGCAGTTGGCGCCAGCAACTGACAAAAAATAATTGTCAGAAAGTTAAATAAAGGAGAAAAAATCATGCCAAAACAAAAAACACACCGCGCATCAGCTAAACGTTTCAAACGTACAGGTTCTGGTGGACTTAAACGTTTCCGTGCTTACACTTCTCACCGTTTCCACGGAAAAACTAAGAAACAACGTCGTCATCTTCGTAAAGCATCTATGGTGCATTCAGGAGATTTCAAACGTATCAAAGCAATGCTTACTCGCTTGAAATAATAGCCTAACAGTAAGTAAACAATTCTAGGAAATATTTGGAGGAAATAAAACATGGCACGTGTTAAAGGTGGCGTTGTATCACGCAAACGTCGTAAACGTATTCTTAAATTAGCAAAAGGTTACTATGGAGCTAAACACATCTTGTTCCGTACTGCAAAAGAACAAGTAATGAACTCTTACTACTATGCATACCGTGACCGTCGTCAGAAAAAACGTGACTTCCGTAAATTGTGGATCACTCGTATCAATGCGGCAGCTCGTTTGAACGGACTTTCATACTCACAATTGATGCATGGTTTGAAATTGGCTGAAATCGAAGTTAACCGTAAAATGCTTGCTGACTTGGCTGTTAACGATGCAGCAGCTTTCACAGCTCTTGCAGATGCAGCTAAAGCAAAACTTGGTAAATAATGACAACTGTTTCATTCTTACTCTCGTGGTTTTTACCGCAGGAGTAGGGTGAAACTTTTTTATTTTCCTTAAACGATTTTCGATTTTAAAGAGTAAATCACAGATTTTTTCAAAGAAAATAGGATATTTCCTGTATAATAGGTATATCTAAAAAAGATTTGGAGTTAGAAGAAGATGATAGTAGGTATTGATTTAGGAACGACTAATTCTTTAGTGGGGGTTTATCAAGATGGTCAAATCAAGCTGATTCCCAATGCTTTTGGTGAGTATTTGACTCCATCTGTTGTGGCTTTAGATGACAATGATGAGATTATAGTTGGAAAAATTGCCAAGGAACGCTTGGTGACTCACCCAGATAAGACGGTTTCACAATTCAAGCGTTTTATGGGGACTAAACATGAGTTGACCCTAGGAAATCGAGCATATAAGGCTGAAGAATTAAGCTCTTTTATCATTCGAAAGTTGGTAGACGATGCAGAGACCTATCTTGGAGAAAAGGTCGAGGAAGTGATTGTCAGTGTACCAGCTTATTTCAACGATGCTCAACGCTATGCGACCAAACTAGCAGGGAAATTTGCTGGAGTTCAGATTGATCGGATTATCAATGAGCCTTCCGCAGCTGCTCTTGCTAAAAGATCTATGGTAAACCAGGAAGATCAATCTTTTATTGTAGTCGATTTTGGTGGTGGAACTCTAGACATTTCAGTTGTGGAGCTTTTTGATAATATCGTTGAAATCGTGTCAATCGCAGGGGACAATCGCTTGGGGGGAGAAGACTTTACTGCGGCTATTGCTGAGGAATTTTTAGTCTCCAATCAATTAACCAAGGATACTATTTCCCGTGAATTTTATAGCAAAATTTTGGTACAGGCTGAAAAGACAAAGCTGGAACTGAATGATAAAGAAGAAGTGAAGATGACAGTGATGGACCAAGATCAGGAATACTCTTTAGACTTGAGCTACCAGCGCTTTTATGAGCTTTGTCAACCGCTGCTAGCACGTGTTAAGGCTGTTTTGGACCGTGCCTTGATGGACGCACGCTATAGCTATGTGTCTTCTGATAATTTTGTTCTTGTTGGTGGGACTTCGAAACTCCGCTTGGTTCAGGACTTTTTATCCTACTGTATCAATCAAATGGTGCAGGTATCTGATGATCCCGATCGGATGATTGCGCGAGGTTGTGCCCTTTTAGCAGGAATCAAAGAACGCCAGGGTGAGATACGAGATTTATTACTGTCTGATATTTGCCCTTTTACACTGGGGATAGAAATAGTTGGTGACCGCTTTTCGCCGATTATTGAGCGAAATTCTACCCTGCCTGCTTCACGCATCGAACAGTACTATACGGCTGAATTGGGACAGAGTCAAGTCAAGATAAAGGTCTATCAAGGTGAGATGATGAAGGCATCACAAAATCTGTTTCTAGGAGAATTAGAAGTTCCCGTCCCTGTGAATACTCGAGTAAATGAAGGTTTCACAGTTCGATTTACCTATGATTTAAATGGGATTTTGGATGTCGAAGTGAAAATTGATTCAACACAGGAAGTCTTTAGTCATGTTATTCTCCAAGATAGTGTTACTCTGACAGAAAAGGAAATCAAGGCTAAGCAAGCAGAGTTGACTCGCTATAAGATTAATGCTCAAGAAACAGAGGTTTATCGCTTCTTGATTGAAAAAGCGAATCGCGTGTACAGTATGCTCTTGGGGAGAAGAAGAGATGAGCTAATGGCTGAAACAAGACGATTTGAAGAAGAGGTCAGCCAAGCATCTATGTATCATTTGCCAAAACTCTATCAATCATTTTCAAACTATCTAGACTTCCTAGAGCGAGGACTGTAAAAGAGGAGACCTTATGAATATATGGGAAACTTTAGGGATAGAGCCAACGACTGACGTCAAGCTTATTAGAAGGCGTTATGCTGAACTGGTTCGGCTCTATCACCCAGAAGACCAACCAGAAATTTACCAAGAAATTGTTGAAGCTTACCAAAAAGCCTTGACTTATGCGAGATATAAAAATACAAGACCAGAAAATAGTCTAAGAAAAGCGAGTGACTCTCAAGAAGCTACTGAACTTGAAGAAGAGGCGAATGAAAAACCTAACTCTAGTCTCAACTTTGAAAACTTGACTGAAAAAACGAAGACTGAGAACGAAGAGTCTGAAAGATCTGGTCTTGATTTCAGTGATTATCAGCAATCGACTGATAAAACCAGCGATTCCTTTAACTTTGAAACCTTTAAAGCAGAAGAGAATGAGCAAAAGTCCACCCTTGACTTTAGTGACTATGATGAGGAAGTTCAGCTAAATGGAGATTCTGAAGAAAGAGCTAAGAATACCCTCAACTTTGAAACGTTTGGTGACGAAGAGAACCAAGGGCAAGAAGGAATAACAAGGTCTACTCTTGACTTTAGTGGTTATAATGAAGAAACTTATCTGATTCGAAATGCGATTGAAAGTATTGTTGGAAATGACGGTTATAACCAAGAGGAACAAGAGCATCTATGGCGTCAGTTCTTTCATCAGTATCAGTATGATATGGACATTGTTCAATCCGTTTTAGAGGAAATGGATGTTTATATTTTTAATAAACCAGAGCAATTCTCTATCCTCATTCCCTTGCTGGAAGATTATATACCTGACTTCCGACACTGGGGCTATTACTATAAATTGAAGTATTGGAAAGTTAAAAGAGCTATAGCAGAAGAGGAAGGCAGTTCGCTTGAAAGCGCACATGAAGCCACTGAAGAATTCTATTATTCTTATCAACTTTGCCAAGAAATTCTCCAAGATTTTAACAAAGCAAATCAATTGAGCTCCTGGATAGAGTTTTTCAAGCACCCTTATTTGGCCTTTATGGTCTTAGATCAAGTAAATCAGAATCGTCAGATAATCAAGAGTGTGCCCGTTTTAACCTATATCCTGGAAAAAAACCGACAAGTCATATTTGAAGAGGATTATCCACTCTTGAACGACTTGGCTGATTACTTAGAGGAAGTAAAAGAGGAGCTGGGAGAAAACGTTGACTTTAGTCATTACACTCTAGATAATCCGGATGAAGTTGAGGCAGCCTTCTATGAGTTGCTCCATGCTCACTATGAAGACGAGTATAAACTGTTACGTGATTGGCAATACCTTTTTGAATCAGTCAAAGATCACACGCTCCTACTTGATTTGTTAGAAAAGGTGGACGTCTATCCTTTAACCAATGCGAAAGTGTTAGCCCTTGTTTTCCAATTTGTGGAGCGTTATAGTGATGAGGAATCAAATCCTTACCTGAAGAAACTTCATTTCTGGAAGAGTATCCATTCTTATCCTTCAGTGGTAGAGGAGTATGCACTTAACAAAAAAGAAAATTTTGATTACTGGTACAATGAAGGTTATCTTTATATAGATAAGCTCACCAAGAGCGATGAAGATATCAATGATTGGGAAAAGTGGAGAAGCTACTTTAAAGGAAGACCACGCATTCTAACGATTTTGCTTCAACAAATCTATAAGGAGTACCATCGGTTTACAGATGGCAAGCTCTTGAGATATGTTTTGGCTCCTTTTCCTACTTCTAAAATGGCTCCCCAAATGATGACGGAGGAGACAGACCAGAAACTAGAAGAGATGACAGCTTATGCTTATGAACTTAGTCATCCAAAGGCCAAGCTCTCTTATTTGGATTGGAAAAAAAGACAGGTATTTAATAATAAGTTTCTTCAGATTTTCTCTGGTCTCTTTACGATTGTATGTTTGCTACTCAGTATTATAGAGCGACCTGGTTATAATTCATGGGTTCATGCGGGCATGTTTTCACTCTTTTACGTCTATATGCTAAAATTAAGGAAAACACCGATTGAGGAGGGAGTGACTGCTAGAGGAGAAAAACGGAAATTCTACTACAGTCCTCATCCATGGTTCCTATTAATCTTGTTATTAATCCTCGTCATTCCATCCTTACCATTTGGTCTCATTGGTGCCCTTATGTTCATTACATTTTTCAGCTTCATCGATGGTTTCCAAGTGAGTCAGGGGCTGAAGTGGGATTATTCTTTGGAGAAGCTGATTCCTATCGGTATCTTTCTTTCTGCTGGTTTTCTTTCTGCTTTGGTAAATCAAAGCCAGACTATTTCAGGAGTTGCAACAGCCTACTTCCATATTTTTGCAATCCTTGTGATTTGCTTGTCTTTTACAAGATTCAGTCCTGGATTTCCACCATCTCTGAAGAAAATTTTCATACCAGCAATCTTGGGAATCCTACTCTTTCAAACGTTGCCATATATTCACAGCCGTTTAGATATCTTTGATCCAACTATTCTACGAAATGAAACACTGGCTATAACTGTTATCCTCTTGTTAAATGGAATTGCCTTATCTTATTTTACAAAGGAACAAGGCTTCATGATTGGTGTGAAGAAGGTCTTTATGATTTATGGATTGCAGATCTTTATTTTCCTAAGAAGACTGTTCCGAATCCTATTTGCACCAAATTCAGTTTTCGGTAATAACTATCATTACAAAGACTTACTAATCATGAACAGCGAATTTACGTTCTACTTCCTCGAGGGACTTTTTGTCCTGATCATGCTTTTCCTTATTCGCAATATACGCAAGGAAAATCGTAAAAGTGCTGCTTAGAATGAAAGCGTAGAGAAGAGGACTCTGGTTCAAGTTTCTAGTAAATTTTCCTGAATAAAGGTATAATAGAACTATTAAAACGAAAGAGGTAATGAAAATGGCTTCAAAAATGCTACACACTTGCTTGCGAGTAGAAAACCTTGAAAAATCAATCGCTTTTTATCAAGATGCTTTTGGATTTAAAGAATTGCGTCGCAGAGATTTTCCAGATCATGCTTTCACCATTGTCTATCTAGGACTTGAGGGGGATGACTATGAGTTGGAGTTGACCTATAACTATGATCACGGTCCTTACGTGGTAGGAGATGGCTTCGCCCATATCGCCCTCAGTACACCTGACCTTGAGGCCCTACATCAAGAACATAGCGCTAAAGGCTATGAGGTGACAGCTCCTAATGGACTTCCAGGAACTCAACCAAACTATTACTTTGTCAAGGATCCTGACGGTTACAAGGTCGAAGTCATTCGTGAAAAATAATCCAGTGAAGTCAAGTAGAATGTTCGTTTTCTACTTGACTTTTTTTCTTTGAAAGAGTATACTAATACAAATTTAACCTTTAAGGGGAGTCCAGAGAGACTCACAAGGTGTCAGATAAAAGGGATAAGGGGACTCTCTGTGGAGACTTTTTAAGTGTGCGCATGAGTTCTAGCCTAACCCAACTGAGGCCTTGCATTAGCAAGGCCTTTTCTTTATCTGGTCCCCTTAAATTTAAGGAGGAAAAGTCATGAATCCCACATGTAAGAAGCGTTTGGGTGCCATTCGTTTGGAAACCATGAAGGTGGTCGCACAAGAGGAAATTGCGCCAGCAATCTTTGAATTAGTCCTAGAAGGGGAGATGGTTGAAGCCATGCGAGCCGGCCAATTTCTTCATCTGCGTGTGCCTGATGACGCCCATCTCTTGCGCCGCCCTATTTCAATTTCGTCTATTGACAAAGCAAACAAGCAGTGTCACCTTATTTATCGGATTGAGGGGGCTGGGACAGCTATTTTTTCAACCTTAAGTCAGGGAGATACTCTTGATGTGATGGGACCTCAGGGAAATGGTTTTGACTTGTCTGACCTAGACGACCAGAGTCAAGTCCTCCTCGTTGGTGGTGGGATTGGTGTTCCACCCTTGCTAGAAGTAGCCAAGGAATTGCATGCGCGTGGGGTGACAGTAGTGACAGTCCTCGGTTTTGCGACTAAGGATGCTGTTATTCTCGAAACCGAATTGGCCCGATATGGTCAGGTCTTTGTAACGACAGATGATGGTTCTTATGGCATCAAGGGAAATGTTTCTGTTGTTATCAATGATTTAGACAGTCAATTTGATGCGGTTTACTCATGTGGTGCTCCGGGAATGATGAAGTATATCAATCAAACCTTTTATGATCATCCAAGAGCCTATCTATCTCTAGAATCTCGTATGGCTTGTGGGATGGGAGCTTGCTATGCCTGCGTTCTAAAAGTGCCAGATAGTGAGACCGTCAGCCAACGCGTCTGTGAAGATGGCCCTGTTTTTCGCACAGGAACAGTTGTATTATAAGGAGAAAGTCATGACTAACAAACGTTTACAAGTTTCTCTACCGGGCTTGGATTTGAAAAATCCCATCATTCCAGCATCAGGCTGTTTTGGTTTCGGCCAAGAGTATGCCAAATACTATGATTTAGACCTTTTAGGCTCCATTATGATCAAGGCGACGACACTTGAACCCCGTTTTGGGAATCCTACTCCCAGGGTGGCAGAAACGCCTGCAGGTATGCTCAATGCAATCGGTTTACAAAATCCAGGTTTAGAAGCTGTTTTAGCTGAAAAGTTGCCTTGGCTGGAAAGAGAATATCCTTCGCTTCCCATCATCGCCAATGTAGCAGGCTTTTCAAAACAAGAGTACGCTGCCGTTTCTCAGGGGATTTCCAAGGCTACAAATGTAAAAGCTATCGAGCTCAATATCTCTTGTCCGAATGTGGATCACGGCAATCATGGACTTTTGATTGGGCAAGATCCTGACTTGGCTTATGAAGTGGTAAAGGCAGCTGTGGAAGCCTCTGATGTGCCAGTTTATGTTAAATTAACCCCTAGTGTAACGGATGTTGTCACCATCGCCAAAGCCGCAGAAGATGCAGGGGCAAGTGGCCTAACCATGATCAATACCCTTGTCGGTATGCGCTTTGACCTTAAAACCAGAAAACCAATCCTAGCCAATGGAACAGGTGGAATGTCTGGACCAGCAGTCTTTCCAGTAGCCCTCAAACTCATCCGCCAAGTCGCCCAAACAACCGACCTTCCCATCATTGGAATGGGAGGAGTGGATTCTGCTGAAGCAGCGCTAGAAATGTATCTGGCTGGTGCCTCTGCTATCGGAGTTGGAACAGCCAATTTTACCAATCCATATGCCTGTCCTGATATTATTGAAAATTTACCAAAAGTCATGGATAAATACGGCATTAGCAGTCTAGAAAATCTCCGTCAGGAAGTCAAAGCCAATCTGAGATAAGCTAGGTCTTCCTTATCGTCAACAAGAAATAGAATCTTCATCAATTTGTAATATTTCCGTCGATTAACTATGTTACAATAGGGTTTAGAAAACGTTATTGGAGCATTTAAATGAAACGATGGAAAGTGGCCCTAGTAAGTGCTGGCTTATTGGGGTGTTTTTTTACTGTAGTGGAGACAGCAAAAGCAGAAGAGGGGACTTGGCAAGGAAAGACCTACCTCAAAGCAGACGGGAAACCAGCAACCAAGCAATGGCTTTTTGACCAAACGCATCAGAACTGGTTTTATCTTAAAGATAATGGTCAACGTGCAGAAAATGGCTGGTTGACAGTTGGTGGTAAAGATTACTATTTTAACGAAGCTGGAAAATTAGCTACGAAAACGTGGGTTGGCCAGTACTATGTGACTGAAAGTGGTGCTAAAGCAAAGGAACAGTGGGTATTTAATCAGGAAAAAGAATCCTGGTATTATCTAAAGTCTGATGGTCAGAAAGCTCAAAAAGAATGGATTCAACAAGGTCAAGAAAAATATTACCTTAAAGAAGACGGGAAAATGGCCAAAGATGAGTGGATCACTCAAGGTGAGAACCAGTACTACATCAATTCACAAGGTAAAATGCTGAAAAATGCTTGGCTTGGTAAAAGCTATATATCAGAAAATGGTAATAAGGTTAAACAAGCCTGGATTTATGATGACAACTATAGCAGTTGGTTCTACCTTCAACAAGATGGTACCTATGCTGAAAATAGGTGGTTAACTATAGATGGGAAGGACTACCATTTTAAATCAGGCGGTTATCTTTCTACTGAACGTTGGATTGATCGCTTCTATGTTGCGAAGAGTGGAGCTAAATTGAAATCGGAATGGCTCTTTGACAAGAATTATAACTCTTGGTTTTACTTGAAAGCTGACGGAACCTATGCCGAAAAAGGCTGGGAAACGATTAAAGAAAAAGATTACCATTTCAAATCAGGCGGTTATCTTTCTACCGAGCGCTGGATAGATCGCTTCTATGTTGCGAAGAGTGGAGCTAAATTGAAATCGGAATGGCTCTTTGACAAGAATTATAACTCTTGGTTTTACTTGAAAGCTGACGGAACCTATGCTGAAAAAGGTTGGCAAACCATCAAAGGAAAGGATTACCATTTCAAATCTGGTGGCTACCTCTCTACGGAAACTTGGATTGACCGTAATTATGTGACAAGTAGTGGATCAAAAGCTGGTAAAGGATGGCTCTTTGATAAGAATTATAACTCATGGTTCTATATCAACTCTGATGGAAATTATGCCAATAAAGAATGGCTCTGGGATAATGGTTACTACTATCTCAAATCTGGTGGTTATATGGCTGCGAGTGAGTGGGTATGGTACAAGAATAACTGGTTCTACCTCAAGTCAAATGGAAAGATGGCTGAGAAAGAATTAATCTACGATTCATCCGACCAATCATGGTACTACCTTAAATCAGGCGGTTATATGGCAAAAAATGAAACTGTGGATGGTCATACCTTGGATGCTTCTGGTAGATGGCATGTTGCGGATAAAACCAAATATTACAAAGTTAAACCAATCACTGCCTATGTCTATAGTGCATCTGGAGAAATCTTGAGTTACATTAACCAAGGAAGCATTGTTTCACTGGATAGCTCGACGCGAAAAGGCGGCCGACTTGCAGTTTCGATTTCTGGCTTGTCTGGCTATATGAATCAAAGTGATTTGACAGCAGTAGATGAAGGAAGCGAGTTTATCCCTCATTATACTAGTGATGGGAAATTCCTCTACCATGAACTCTCTCCTTATACGAGTATCAAAGTAGCTCCACACACATCTGCCATGGTTATTGGTAAGAAGTACTACTCAACTGATGGAGAGCATTTTGATGGCTTTACCATTAAAAATCCTTTTCTCTATAAAAACTTGAGAGAACCAAGTAATTATAGTGCAGCTGAATTGGATAAACTGTATTCGATGATGAACTTGCAGGATAGTCCTCTCGCAGGTAAAGGAGCGACTTTCAAAGAAGCTGAAGAACGCTACGGTGTCAATGCCCTTTACTTGATGGCACATAGTGCTCTTGAAAGTGCGTGGGGACGCAGTCAAATTGCCAGAGATAAGAACAACTTCTTTGGTATTGCCGCTTATGATACGAGCCCATATCTCTCAGCCAAGAGCTTTGATAATGTGGATAAAGGAATCCTTGGAGCGGCCAAGTGGATTCGTGAGAACTACATCGACTATGGCAGAGACCACCTTGGAAATAAAGCAACCGGAATGAATGTTCGCTATGCTTCAGATCCATACTGGGGTGAGAAGATAGCCAGCATCATGATGACTATCAACAGCAAACTTGGTTGGAAAGACTAATCAAAAGAAATCAACGATAACTACTGAAAAGTGGTTATCGTTTTTGTTTTGGACATTGGAGGAGAAATAGTATAATAACAGCCTCTTTATTCTTGAACAATTAACAAAATGATAGTAAAATGTAAGAGGAGATATTAATCTAATTACTATATAAAAAGGAGAATTTTATGAAAAAGTTACTATCCTTCTCAATTGCCTTGCTTTCCGTCACAACACTAGTTGCTTGTTCTGGACATAAGGCGGAATCAAAGGTCCCAGAAGAAAAAATTGAACAGAAGCAAATCAAGTTCGATGAAAAGTTGTTTAAAGAAGCTGGACTCTTGCCTTTTAAAAATGAGAAACAACTAGAACTTAGGGAATTGGATTCTAAATCACGCGCAACGGGTGCTCATATTCAACTTAAGGACAGCGATGAGCCAACTGAGAAGAGAGAGTCCAAGTTGACTTATGATCCAGTTGGATGGCACAATTATAAATTCTTTTATAGTGACGGTAAAAAAGAAGCTTGGTTGATGAGTCGAGGCCATCTAATCGGTTACCAATTTAGTGGATTAAACGATGAAAAGAGGAATCTGGTTCCAATGACGAACTGGCTCAATGCTGGGAATTATTCTGGAACAGATGACCAAAACCAAAGTAGCATGCTTTACTATGAAAATCGATTGGACTCTTGGTTGGCCAATCACCCAAACTATTATCTTGACTACAAGGTGACCCCAATCTATCAAAAGGACGAATTGATCCCTAGACAGATTGAATTGCAGTATGTGGGAATCGATGAAAACGGCAAACTCTTGGAGATCAAGTTGGGTGGTAGTAAGGAAAAGGTTGATCAGTATTCTGTGACACATGTTATTCTAGACAATGTTTCAGCTAATGCGGAAATCAATTACTTGGATGGTACGGCTAAAAATACAGTTGAAGATGCAAAGATAAAAGAAGAAAAAGAAAAGGCTAAGAAGGAAGCTGAGGAAAAAGCCAAGAAAGAGGCTGAAGAAAAAGAAGCAGCTGAAAAGAAAGCAAAAGAAGAAGAACAGGAAAAAGCTCGCCAAGCCGCACAAGAAAAGGAAGAAAGCCAGGAATCAAACTCGCCATCAACAAATTCAGGTGGCTACTTTAGAGATAGAAAAGGGAGATGGCACAGACCAAATGGTAAATTTGCTTCTAAGAAAGAAATCAGAGAAGCCGGATTGCAGTGGTAAGAAGAATTTAGTAGATACACAGTCAAAAAGCCGTTGGAAAACGGTTTTTTGTTATAATTAAATGAAGAATGTAGAATTAAAGGAGAACATCATGACTTTTGAAGAAATCCTGCCTGGGTTAAAGGCCAAGAAAAAATATGTACGAACTGGTTGGGGAGGGGCAGAAAACTATGTCCAACTTTTTGACACCATCGAGCAAAACGGGGTTGCACTTGAAGTGACGCCTTATTTCCTAATCAACGTGTCTGGAGAAGGGGAAGGTTTTTCGATGTGGAGCCCGACACCTTGTGATGTTTTGGCGACAGATTGGGTAGAAGTGAATGACTAAATGTGTACTCATTACAGGTGTAAGTTCAGGGATCGGACTGGCTCAAGCTCGACTCTTTTTAGAGAAGGGTTATCAAGTATATGGAGTTGACCAAGGTGAAAATCCACTCTTAGAGGGTGATTTCCATTTTTTACAGAGAGATTTGACCTTGGACTTGGAGCCAATTTTTGACTGGTGTCCTTATGTAGATGTTTTGTGCAATACTGCAGGAGTTTTGGATGATTACAAACCACTTTTGGAACAAACAGCGCAGGAAATTCAAGAGATTTTTGAAATCAACTATGTGACTCCTGTTGAGTTGACTCGACATTATTTGACGCAAATGCTGGAAAATAAAAAAGGAATCATTATCAATATGTGTTCGATTGCTTCGAGTCTAGCAGGTGGTGGTGGTCACGCCTATACCTCGTCTAAGCATGCCTTAGCTGGCTTTACCAAGCAGTTGGCTCTAGACTATGCAGAAGCTGGTATTCAGGTTTTTGGAATTGCTCCAGGGGCAGTCAAGACAGGTATGACTGCTGCAGACTTTGAACCAGGTGGATTGGCAGACTGGGTAGCTAGTGAAACGCCTATCAAGCGTTGGATTGAACCAAGTGAGATTGCTCAAGTTAGCCTTTTCTTGGCTAGCGGTCAGGCATCTGCCATGCAAGGACAAATCCTGACAGTGGATGGTGGCTGGAGTTTGAAGTAGGAGGAGATAGATGGAAATCAAAAAACACTTTGGAGTCTATGCTGTTTGCTTTGAAAATGGGAAGTTACTCTGCATTGAAAAAACGAGGGGCCCTTATCAACATCGTTATGATTTACCCGGTGGTAGTCAGCAACTTGGGGAAGGATTGACGGAAACGCTGATTAGAGAAGTTATGGAAGAGACGGGACATACTGTTAGAAGCTACTCTAATCCTCGAATCTACGATGTTTTCGTCAGGGAAGAGTTAAAAAATTTTATGGTTCACCATATCATGGCATTTTATGATATTGAGGTCAACGAGAAGGAACCTCAGGTTACGATTTCGGAAGCTGTCTCTGATGGTGCGAATGATTCACTTGGATATATTTGGATGGATTTTCAGAAAATCACAGAAGAAAATGCATCGCCATTAGTCTTGAAGGTCAAGTCTGAATTATTAGGATTTCCAGAGCTGGACAAGACTTCTTACATGAATTGGAAGGTGAATGATGAGAAACCAACTTGTCCTTAGTGGAGAACAAATTGTTGAAAAAGTTTATCCTCAGTTATTGCACCACGTCGGTATGATTCGTGGAGAATATTTGTTGAGAGAGCTTAATCAAAACATCCTATTAGCAAGTTGCCAGCAATTTGTAAAAGATTATCTAGATACCATTTGCTCCTTGTACTCAGACGAAGAGGTTTGGTATCGTTTTTCAGAGTTAACAAATACAGAAGCTAATTGTTTAGAGGGGACTAAAGAGCATTTTGATGAAAATCATCCCTTGTTTGGTTATAGAGGAACTAGGCGCTTGCTGGCGTGTCCTGATGAATTTCAGGCTGAAGCACATGTCGTTACAGAAGTTTATCAAACAAATCCCAATCTGTCTGTTATCTTTCCTTTTGTCAATGATGCTGAGCAGTTAAAGCAAGTTATTAGAGTATTACGTCAGCATGGTTTTACTGGAAAAGTCGGCACAATGATTGAATTACCGTCAGCTTATTTTGACTTGGACAGGATACTGGAAACGGGTATTTCAAAGATTATAGTTGGAATGAATGATTTGACTTCTTTTGTTTTTGCGACTGTGAGAAACAGTCAATGGCATGATATGGAAAGTCCAATAATGTTAGATATGCTGAGAGATATGCAGGATAAAGCAAGTATGAAAAAAATTGACTTGGCTGTAGCAGGTTATCTGAACTTTTCCTTCATACAAAAAATGAATCAGATGGGTATCAAATGCATTATCCACTACAGTTCTATTCCAGAGATTTTTAATTTAGAGATTGACCATCCAGACCACCTCAAACGTGTAAAAGAAGTAAGTAAAAAATTACAAAGGAGAAAGCCATGACACCTCAAGAAATGTGGAATGCATATAAACAAATTAACCCCTCGATTGGAGATGAGATAGATGCCTGGGCTTTTGGAGTAGAGGCAGATCTCTTAGCTGACTTGGTTCTAAGAGGCGAAAAGACAGCAACTGCCTCGGCCTATGACCTCTACGCACTAGAAGACGAACCTCTTCCACAAGAAGGGACCTTCGATGTCATTTTAGACAGTCAAAATCAGGCTGTCTGTATTGTCGAAATTACAAAGGTCTCCGTTCAGCCTTTTCATCAAGTTTCTGCTGACCATGCCTACAAGGAAGGGGAGGGGGATAAATCTTTAGCCTATTGGCGTCAGGTTCATGAGGACTGTTTCACCGAGTGGATGAGGGAGGCTGGGGTGGCTTTTACGCCTGACAGCAAGGTCGTTTTGGAAGAATTTCGCAAGGTCTACCCACTGTAGACTGCAGAAGGAAGAAAGTTTTGGAAATTACCGTCCAATCCTTTTTTCTAAAGCAAAACATGATATAATAAGTTTGTTTGAAGAAGAGCACGGCTCTTAAACTTAGAATAGGAGAAAACTATGCAAGCAGTAGAACATTTTATTACCCAATTTGTTCCTGAACACTATGATTTATTTCTAGACTTGAGTCGTGAGACCAAGACCTTTTCTGGGAAGGTGACCATTACTGGTCAAGCACAGAGTGACCGTATTTCCCTTCACCAAAAAGACTTGGAAATCACTTCTGTAGAAGTTGCGGGTCAAGCTCGTCCGTTTACAGTTGACCATGACAATGAAGCCCTTCATATCGAATTGGCTGAGGCTGGCAAAGTTGAATTGGTTATTGCTTTTTCAGGAAAAATCACAGACAACATGACAGGGATTTACCCTTCTTATTACACAGTTGATGGAGTCAAGAAGGAAGTCTTGTCTACTCAGTTCGAGAGCCATTTTGCGCGCGAAGCCTTCCCATGTGTGGATGAGCCAGAAGCAAAAGCGACTTTTGACCTCGCTCTACGTTTTGACCAAGCAGAAGATGAAGTTGCCTTGTCGAACATGCCAGAAATCGATGTTGAAAACCGCAAGGAAACAGGCATCTGGAAGTTTGAAACGACACCTCGCATGTCTTCTTACTTGTTGGCTTTTGTCGCTGGTGATTTGCAAGGGGTGACCGCTAAAACTAAAAACGGTACCCTCGTAGGTGTTTACTCAACCAAAGCCCATCCACTATCTAACCTTGATTTCTCATTAGACATCGCCGTTCGCTCAATCGAGTTTTACGAAGATTACTACGGAGTTAAGTATCCAATTCCTCAATCGCTCCACATCGCCCTTCCTGACTTCTCAGCAGGTGCCATGGAAAACTGGGGTCTTGTGACTTACCGTGAAGTTTACTTGGTTGTGGATGAGAACTCAACCTTTGCTAGCCGTCAACAAGTTGCCCTAGTTGTAGCACATGAGTTGGCTCACCAATGGTTTGGAAACCTCGTGACTATGAAATGGTGGGATGACCTTTGGCTTAATGAAAGCTTCGCTAACATGATGGAATACGTCTGTGTGGATGCCATCGAGCCAAGTTGGAATATCTTTGAAGACTTCCAAACAGGTGGTGTTCCAGCTGCGCTTAAACGCGATGCGACGGACGGTGTTCAGTCTGTTCACGTTGAAGTTAAACACCCAGATGAAATCAACACGCTCTTTGATGGCGCTATCGTCTATGCTAAAGGAAGCCGTCTCATGCACATGCTTCGCCGTTGGCTCGGAGATGCTGATTTTGCTAAGGGTTTGCACGCTTACTTTGAAAAACACCAATACAGCAACACCATCGGTCGTGACCTTTGGGATGCTCTTGGTCAAGCATCAGGACGTGATGTCGCAGCCTTTATGGATTCTTGGTTGGAACAGCCTGGTTACCCAGTTCTCACTGTCAAAGTTGAAAATGACGTCTTGAAGATTTCGCAAAAACAATTCTTCATCGGTGAGCACGAAGACAAGAACCGCCTCTGGGTAGTGCCACTCAACAGCAACTGGGAAGGCCTACCAGATACACTCGAAACTGAAAGTATCGAAATCCCTGGCTATGCCGCTCTTCTTGCTGAAAATAAAGGAGCCCTTCGTCTCAATACTGAAAATACAGCTCACTATATTACAGACTATCAAGGAGACTTGTTAGAAGCTGTTCTTGCTGAGCTAGAGACACTTGATAACACAAGCAAATTACAAATCGTCCAAGAACGTCGTTTGTTAGCTGAAGCAGGGCACATTTCTTATGCAGACTTGCTCCCAGTCCTTGATAAACTTGCTAAGGAAGAATCTTACCTTGTCGTTTCAGCTGTTTCTCAAGTGATTTCTGCCCTTGAGCGCTTTATTGATGAAGGAACAGATGCTGAAACAGCCTTCAAATCACTGGTTGCTAAATTGGCTCGTCACAACTATGACCGTCTTGGCTTCGAAGCCAAAGATGGAGAATCAGATGAGGATGAATTGGTTCGTCAGTTGACCATTTCCATGATGATTCGCTCCAATGATGCAGAAGCTAGTCAAGTCGCTAGCCAAATCTTTGCAGCTCATAAGGAAAATCTTGCAGGACTTCCAGCAGCTATCCGTGCTCAAGTTCTCATCAATGAAATGAAACACCATGAGACCAAGGACTTGGTCGCAACTTATCTGGACCTCTACACTCATGCCACAGATGCTGTTTTCAAACGCCAGTTAGCAGCTGCTCTAGCCTACAGTACAGATGCTGACAATATCCAAACCTTGATTAGTTCATGGAAGGACAAATTTGTGGTCAAACCTCAAGACCTTTCTTCATGGTACCTCCAATTCCTCGGACACCAAGCAACTCAAGAGACTGTTTGGGTATGGGCGCGCGAAAACTGGGATTGGATCAAGGCAGCTCTTGGTGGCGACATGAGCTTTGACAGCTTTGTCATCTTCCCATCACATATCTTTAAAACAGAGCAACGCTTGGCAGAGTACAAGGAATTCTTTGAACCACAACTTTCTGACCTAGCTCTTAGCCGTAATATCCGCATGGGGATCAAGGATATCGCAGCGCGTGTTGACTTGATTAAGCGTGAAAAAGCTGCAGTAGAAGCTGTTGTAGCCCAATATGCTAAAGCTTAATTCGTTTATGTAAACAAAAACTCAACTTTCTATCTGAAAAGAAGAGAGAGTTGAGTTTTTTTTAAGGCAATTTTGGTATAATAATCATAAGAAGGAGGAGTTTCTGATGATAAAAATCTTATTAGTAGAAGATGACCTGGGTCTGTCAAACTCAGTATTTGACTTTTTGGATGATTTTGCAGATGTCATGCAGGTCTTTGATGGAGAAGAAGGTCTCTACGAAGCTGAAAGTGGCGTTTATGACTTGATTTTGCTTGACCTGATGTTGCCGGAAAAAAATGGGTTCCAAGTCTTGAAAGAATTGCGTGAAAAAGGAATCACGACACCAGTCCTTATCATGACTGCCAAAGAGAGTTTGGATGACAAGGGACACGGTTTTGAGCTTGGAGCGGATGACTACCTCACCAAACCTTTCTACCTTGAAGAACTCAAAATGCGAATCCAAGCCCTTCTCAAACGTTCAGGTAAGTTTAACGAAAACACCTTGACCTATGGAGATATTGTCGTCAACCTTTCAACGAATGAAGTGAAGGTGGAAGACACTCCTGTGGAACTACTCGGAAAAGAGTTTGAATTATTGGTTTACTTCCTTCAAAATCAAAATGTTATTCTTCCTAAGACGCAAATTTTTGACCGTCTATGGGGATTTGATAGCGATACGACGATTTCCGTTGTAGAAGTCTATGTCTCAAAAGTTCGTAAGAAATTGAAGGGAACAGCCTTTGCTGAAAATCTTCAAACCTTGCGTAGTGTCGGGTATATTTTAAAAGATGTTCAATAAACTAAAAAAAACATGGTATGCGGATGATTTCAGCTATTTCATTCGAAACTTTGGAGTGTTCACCCTGATCTTCTCTGCTATGACCTTGATTATCCTCCAGGTCATGCACTCGAGTCTCTACACTTCTGTAGATGAAAAACTCCAAGCCCTTAGTAGCAGTCCCCAAGCGGTTATCCAGTTAGCCCTGAATCGGGCAACTGAAGAGGTTAAGGATATTCAACCAGCAACAGCGGATGCCAACAAGGCTGAAATCAAGCCCAATGTCAGCTCCAATACGGAAGTCTTGCTCTTTGACAAGGATTTTAATCAGCTCTTACTGGGCAATCGCTTTTTAGGTTTGGACAAGATCAAGCTGGACAAAAAGGAGTTGAATCACATTCGCCAAATCCAAGTTGTCAATAGCTATGGTCAGGAAGAAACCTATCGGATGATTTTGATGGAAACCAACTCATCTTCCGTCTCAAGTAACGTCAAATATGCTGCGGTTTTAATCAATACCAGCCAGCTCGAGCAAATCAGCCAAAACCACGAGCATTTAATTGTTGTAGTCATGGCTAGTTTCTGGCTCCTGTCTTTAATTGCCAGTGTTTATCTGGCACGTGTCAGTGTCAAACCCTTGCTGGAAAGTATGCAAAAGCAGAAGTCCTTTGTTGAAAATGCGAGTCACGAACTGAGAACGCCTTTGGCCGTTTTACAAAATCGTTTAGAAAATCTCTTTCGAAAACCAGAGGCAACGATTATGGAATCCAGCGAAAGTATCGCTTCCAGTCTTGAAGAAGTTCGCAACATGCGCTTCCTCACGACCAATCTTCTCAACCTTGCACGTCGCGATGATGGAATTAAACCAGAAATAGCAGAAGTATCACCACAGTTCTTTAAGACGACCTTTGCTAACTATGAGTTGATTGCTTCTGAAAATGATCGTATTTTTGAGTATGAAAATCGGATTTATCGTCCCTTTATGACCGATCAGTTGCTCCTAAAACAGCTCATGACCATCTTATTTGACAATGCCATCAAGTATACTGAAGAAGATGGGAAAATTGAGTTTATAGTCCATGCTACAGATCGTCACCTCTATCTAACAGTAACGGATAACGGAATTGGAATCTCAGCTGCTGACAAGAAGAAAATCTTTGACCGTTTTTATCGTGTAGACAAGGCAAGAACTCGTCAGAAAGGTGGCTTTGGTCTTGGACTATCCTTGGCCAAGCAAATCGTAGATGCCTTACGAGGAACGATTAGCGTAAAAGATAACAAACCTAGAGGAACAATTTTTGAAGTTAAGATCGCTATTCAATCTCCTTCAAAACGTAAGAATAAATAAAAAAGACAGTTAGAGAACTGTCTTTTTTGATAACTAGAAAAGAGGTTGGTAGTAGTACCAACCTTTATTTCGAAAATTTTCGTTTCATTATCTTTCGTTGAAGTTGTAAAAGGGCGAAACTAAGACCCATTGCAGCGACAAAGGATAAAGCTGTATTTAATTTTATAGCTAAAAAGATAAAACTAAAAAGTGCCATAAAAATACAGAAACAAGCGATATTTACAAAAAATAAAATCTCTTTTAGGTTAGGGCCGACTGGGGCTTCAGGTGTGTAATCTTGGTAAAGCGGAGTTTGTTTTGATTCGGGAGCTTGTTCAAACTCATAAGCTTCTAGTTTTCTTGCGGACATGATTCTCTCCTTAACAGTACATAACTATTTTATCATTTTTTATGCAGAGAATTATTACAGGATTGTTACAAAACTACTAAAGTCTCTTATCATCCTCTAAGTCGCTCTCTTGACACCTACAAGGGAAAATGGTAGCATGGATGTTACACTTAAAACAGATGACATGACCTTCTCTTTTATAAATATACTGAGAAAGAAAAGGATAACTTATATAAATTGATAGTAAGCTGAGGCTTTTCCTAAGATGATTTGTTAAGTTGCTACCCTGATTTATTTTAAAAAGTATTGGTAGGAGTTGTTTTGAATGGATGATAAGACAGAGATTCTGTCTATTGGTCTGGGTGGCTTTTAAACTACCTCTGGGGAAAAGTAAAAAGGAGATAAGCATGTATCTTGCTATCAAAGAGATATTACGAAACAAACTTCGATATAGTTTGATTCTAACTACCATTTTTCTTATCGCTTTCATGGTCTTTTTTATGACCAGTCTAGCTCTTGGTCTTGTGCGAAACAACCGAGCAGCTATTGATAATTGGCAAGCGACGGGTGTCGTTTTATCCGACTACGCAAATGATAATTTGACAGCATCCTTTATTCCTGAAAAGGACTACAAGGACAAGAGTTCTGAAGAGGCTGCTCCATTGGGCTATATGTTCGCTGTAACCAATCTAGTCGATGGTAGTGAAAAGGTCAATGTTTCCATTTTTGCTCAAAACTGGGACTCTTTTATCTCTCCTAGTTTGACGGAGGGTCGTTATCCTGAAGGAGATGATGAGGTTGTCGTGGATCAGTCTTTTGAGAACTATGGGATGAAGCTAGGTGATGCCATTCAGCTCAATGGAAGTGATTCAAGTTACAAGATTGTAGGCCTGACTCAAGGAAATAAGTTTTTCACTGAGCCTGTTGTCTTTACGAGTCTGACAACTTATTGGACCTTACAAGGAACCTTGAAAGCCAATCGTTCCATCACTGCCTTGGTATTGAAAAATGACATAGAAGTGTCTGGCGATGGACTGAAACAGATTTCCATTCCAAAAATGATTTCGAAAATTCCTGGTTACACACCTCAGGTGAATGTATTTTCAGGAATGATTCTCGCTATGATTGTCATTACAGGCTTGATTGTGGGGATTTTTGTTTATATCATTACCATCCAAAAACTAGGCCTTTATGGAATAATGCGAGCTCAAGGGATACAGATCAAAACCATTGTATGGTCTCTATTCTGTCAAATCTTCCTCCTAGCTGGTATGGGGATTGCTTTAGCCTTGCTGGCAATCGGAGGAGTGATTTTAGTCTTACCAGCTACCTTCTTTTTCTATCCAAGTTGGATAGCCTACTCTGTCCTAAGTTTGGTAATTTCCTTGATGGCCCTTCTAGGTGGTGTCATTTCACTTCCACGCTTGTTAAAGGTGGACCCGATTACTGCGATTGCAGAATGATAAGGAGAATAGTATGACAGCATTGATTGAAATGAATCAAGTGACAAAAACCTACGGGGAAGGAAAGATGAAAGTCGTAGCCCTGCATGAGACGAATTTTCAGCTAAATGCGGGAGAGTTCGTAGCTATCGTTGGACCTTCAGGTTCCGGAAAGACGACCTTTCTAACAACTCTAGGACAACTACAGGAAGCATCGAGTGGAAAGATTCTAGTCAAGGGGAAGGAAACAGGCAGTTTGACGGAGAAGGAAAAAACAGATCTCCGTTTTAGAGAGTTTGGTTTCATTCTCCAGGCTTCAAACTTAATTCCTTTTCTAACGGTCAAGGAACAGCTAGATTTGATAGACAGACTAGATAAGGGGAAAAATAGTAAAAGTGACCGAAAAGAGCTGTTTGACTTGTTGGATTTGGAAAAAGTTCAAAATCATTATCCCAAAGCTCTATCGGGTGGTGAACGTCAACGTGCCGCGATTGCTAGAGCGCTCTATAACAATCCAAGCATTGTGCTTGCAGATGAGCCGACAGCCAGTCTTGACACTGAGCGTGCTTACCAAGTAACGGAGATGCTGGCTGCCATTGCCCATGAACAAGGTAGAGGAGTTGTTATGATTACGCACGATACTCGTCTTCTTGATAAGGTTGATCGTATTTATGTCATGAACGATGGCCACCTAGTTGAAGAAACACATGCATAAAATAGAGTGAATGGTACAAGTTACTGTTCACTTTTTTGATTGGAAAAGATAGAAACAAGTTTAACTTTTTGTGAAACTCTCAGTAACCATAGCTGATTTTTGAGAAATGTGGTATAATCTTCCTTATGGAAAAGATTATCATTACAGCAACTGCTGAAAGTATTGAACAAGTTGAACAACTACTCGAAGCTGGCGTAGACCGTATCTATGTCGGTGAGAAAGATTTTGGCCTTCGTCTGCCAACGACTTTTAGTCATGACCAATTGCGTGAGATTGCTAAGTTGGTTCATGAAGCTGGCAAAGAATTGATTGTTTCGGTTAATGCCCTCATGCACCAAGATATGATGGACCGTATCAAGCCTTTCCTAGACTTCTTGGAAGAAATCAAGACAGACTATATTACTGTTGGGGATGCAGGTGTCTTTTACGTTGTCAATCGCGATGGTTATTCCTTTAAGACCATTTATGATGCTTCAACCATGGTAACAAGCAGTCGTCAGATTAACTTCTGGGGTCAAAAGGCTGGCGCCTCTGAGGCGGTTTTGGCGCGTGAAATTCCATCTGCTGAACTCTTCAAGATGCCAGAGATTTTGGAAATTCCTGCTGAAGTATTGGTTTATGGGGCTAGTGTCATTCACCATTCTAAGCGTCCGCTCTTGCAAAACTACTATAACTTCACGCACATCGATGATGAAAAGACACGTAAACGTGACCTCTTCTTAGCAGAACCGAGTGACCCTGAGAGCCATTATTCTATCTTTGAAGACAATCATGGTACTCACATCTTTGCCAACAATGACCTTGATTTGATGACTAAATTGACAGAGTTGGTGGAGCATGGTTTTACTCATTGGAAACTTGAAGGACTTTACACCCCAGGTCAAAACTTTGTTGAGATTGCAAAACTCTTTATCCAAGCGCGTGGCTTGATCCAAGAAGGGAATTTCAGCCATGACCAAGCCTTCTTGTTAGATGAGGAAGTGCGCAAGTTACACCCTAAAAACCGTTTTCTCGATACTGGATTCTATGATTACGATCCGGATATGGTTAAATAGGACACCAAAACCCGAAATAAAAATGTTCGGGTTTTTCCAGTGTATCCATGAAATAAAAACGGATACATGTTATAATAAAAATAGCTCTTTAATGGAGGTGTTTAAGTGGAGAATCTGAAAAAGATGGCAGGTATCAAGGCTGCTGAGTTTGTCAAGGATGGTATGGTTGTTGGTCTGGGAACTGGCTCTACTGCCTACTATTTCGTAGAGGAAGTAGGTCGTCGGATCAAGGAAGAAGGTTTGCAGATTACTGCTGTAACGACTTCCAGTGTGACCAGTAAACAGGCTGAAGGACTTAACATCCCGCTCAAGTCGATTGATCAAGTAGACTTTGTCGATGTGACGGTTGACGGGGCGGATGAAGTAGATAGCCAGTTTAACGGAATCAAAGGCGGTGGTGGTGCCCTTCTCATGGAGAAGGTTGTCGCAACGCCCTCAAAAGAATACATTTGGGTGGTGGATGAAAGCAAACTGGTCAAGAAACTAGGTGCTTTTAAATTGCCAGTAGAAGTGGTTCAGTATGGTGCAGAACAGGTCTTTCGTCGGTTTGAGCGAGCTGGCTATAAACCAAGTTTCCGTGAAAAAGACGGCCAACGTTTTGTGACCGATATGCAGAACTTTATCATTGACCTAGCTTTGGATGTCATTGAAGATCCAATTGCCTTCGGGCAAGAATTGGACCATGTCGTTGGTGTCGTAGAGCACGGCTTGTTTAACCAAATGGTGGATAAGGTCATCGTAGCGGGACGAGATGGGGTTCAGATTTTAACTTCAACAAAAGCAAACTAATCAACATAATAAGGAGATACACTATGTCAAAATTTAATCGTATTCACTTGGTGGTACTGGATTCTGTGGGAATCGGTGCTGCACCAGATGCCAATAACTTTGTCAATGCAGGGGTTCCAGATGGAGCTTCTGACACACTAGGACACATTTCAAAAACAGTTGGTTTGAATGTGCCAAACATGGCTAAAATTGGTTTAGGAAATATTCCACGTGAAACTCCTCTTAAGACTGTACCAGCAGAAATCAACCCAACAGGTTATGCAACAAAATTGGAAGAAGTTTCCCTTGGTAAGGATACTATGACTGGACACTGGGAAATCATGGGACTCAATATTACCGAGCCTTTCGATACTTTCTGGAACGGATTCCCAGAAGAAATCCTGACAAAAATCGAAGAATTTTCAGGACGCAAGGTCATTCGTGAAGCCAACAAACCTTATTCAGGAACAGCTGTTATCGATGATTTTGGACCACGTCAGATGGAAACTGGGGAGTTGATTATCTATACTTCAGCTGACCCTGTTTTGCAGATTGCTGCCCACGAAGACATTATTCCTTTGGATGAATTGTACCGTATTTGTGAATACGCTCGTTCGATTACCCTTGAGCGTCCTGCTCTTCTAGGTCGTATCATTGCCCGTCCATATGTTGGTGAGCCAGGTAATTTCACTCGTACAGCAAACCGTCGTGACTTGGCAGTATCTCCATTTGCACCAACTGTTTTGGATAAATTGAACGAAGCTGGCATCGATACTTACGCTGTTGGTAAAATCAACGATATCTTTAATGGCGCTGGTATCAATCATGACATGGGCCACAACAAGTCAAACAGTCATGGAATTGATACACTCTTGAAGACCATGGGACTTGCTGAGTTTGAAAAAGGATTCTCTTTCACAAACTTAGTTGACTTTGATGCCCTTTATGGACACCGCCGCAATGCTCATGGTTACCGTGATTGCTTGCATGAGTTTGATGAACGCTTGCCTGAAATTATCGCAGCAATGAGAGAAAATGACCTTCTTTTGATTACTGCGGACCATGGAAATGACCCAACCTATGCAGGAACAGACCACACTCGCGAATATATTCCACTTTTGGCTTACAGTCCTTCCTTTAAAGGAAATGGTGTCATTCCAGTTGGACATTTTGCAGATATCTCAGCAACAGTTGCGGATAACTTTGGTGTTGAAACTGCCATGATTGGGGAAAGTTTCTTAGATAAATTGGTATAAGATGAAACGCTATGCTTTACTGGTAAGGGGAATTAATGTCGGTGGCAAGAATAAAGTTGTCATGGCGCAACTTCGTCAAGAACTGACAGAGTTGGGACTGGAAAAGGTTGAAACCTACATCAACAGTGGCAACATTTTCTTTACTTCGACAGCTCCCAAAGCCCAATTGGTTGAAAAGTTAGAGGCTTTCTTTGAAATCCATTATCCATTTATTCAGAGCTTTTCCTTGTTGAGTCTTGAGGACTTTGAAGAGGAACTTGAAAATCTGCCTGAATGGTGGACCAAAGATTTGGCACGAAAGGACGTCCTCTTTTACACGGAGGGCTTGGATGTGGATCAAGTCATCGAGAAAGTTGAAAGTTTGGAACTGAAAGATGAAGTGATTCATTTTGGAAGACTTGGGATTTTCTGGGGGAAATTCTCTGAAAAATCCTACTATGCAACTGCCTATCACAAGTACTTGCTCAAGATGCCTTTCTACCGCAACATCACCATTCGCAACGCAAAAACCTTTGACAAAATCGGTCAAATGCTAAAAAATAATAAAGGAGACACACAATGACATTTTTAGATAAAATCAAGGAAACAGCTGCTTTCCTGAAAGACAAGGGAATCCAAGCACCTGAGTTTGGTTTAATCCTTGGATCAGGACTTGGAGAATTGGCAGAAGAAATCGAAAATCCAGTTGTAGTAGACTATGCAGACATTCCAAACTGGGGCCGCTCTACAGTAGTTGGGCACGCTGGTAAATTGGTATATGGTGAACTTGCAGGGCGCAAGGTCTTGGCTCTTCAAGGACGCTTCCATTTCTACGAGGGAAATCCTCTTGAAGTCGTGACTTTCCCAGTTCGTGTGATGAAAGTCCTCGGATGTGAAGGTGTCATTGTAACCAATGCAGCTGGTGGTATTAGCTATGGACCTGGTACCTTGATGGCTATCTCAGACCATATCAATATGACGGGGCAAAACCCATTGATGGGTGAAAACTTGGATGATTTTGGTCCACGTTTCCCAGATATGTCTAAAGCCTACACTCCAGAATACCGTGCTACTGCCCATGAAGTGGCTAAGAAACTTGGTATCAAGCTTGATGAAGGTGTCTATATTGGTGTAACAGGTCCAACTTATGAAACCCCAGCAGAGATTCGTGCCTATAAGACATTGGGGGCAGATGCAGTTGGTATGTCCACTGTTCCTGAAGTGATTGTGGCCGCCCACTCAGGCTTGAAAGTTCTAGGAATTTCATGTATTACGAACCATGCTGCTGGTTTCCAAGAAGAACTCAACCACGAAGAAGTTGTGGAAGTGACAGAGCGTGTCAAAGGCGACTTCAAAGGCTTGCTTAAAACGATTCTTGCTGAATTGTAATCAATACTTATTATAGAAAGGTAGAGTGAAGTGTTCTAATTTGAACACGAGCGGAAAGCTTTTCTAAAACATTGAAAGGTAGGGTAGTTTGGTTTTGAATTGAACCCGAGCTATTCTCCTATTTATCATCAAAATCAAGAAAGAAAGGAATTGAACCCACCCTAAAAGCGGTGGGAAAAAGATAGTTGGTCTAGCGAGCATCGCTCACTGCGCCCAACTCCTATTTTCCCTTCGCTTTTTGACGGGTTTGGTATCTTATATTATGTCTATCCATATTGCTGCTCAGCAGGGTGAAATTGCTGATAAAATTCTTCTTCCTGGGGATCCTCTTCGTGCGAAATTTATTGCGGAAAACTTCCTTGAAGATGCTGTTTGTTTTAATGAAGTGCGTAACATGTTTGGTTACACTGGTACTTACAAAGGGCACCGTGTATCGGTCATGGGAACTGGGATGGGGATGCCGTCCATTTCGATTTATGCGCGTGAGTTGATTGTGGACTACGGTGTGAAAAAATTGATCCGTGTGGGAACTGCTGGTTCTTTGAATGAAGATGTCCACGTCCGTGAATTGGTTTTGGCGCAAGCAGCTGCAACCAACTCAAACATCATCCGCAACGACTGGCCACAGTATGATTTCCCACAAATTGCTAGTTTTGACTTGCTAGACAAGGCCTACCATATCGCCAAAGAACTAGGTATGACCACCCACGTTGGGAACGTTTTGTCATCAGATGTCTTTTATTCAAACTACTTTGAAAAGAACATCGAACTTGGTAAATGGGGAGTTAAAGCTGTCGAAATGGAAGCAGCAGCCCTTTACTACTTGACTGCCCAACACCACGTCGATGCACTTGCTATCATGACCATTTCTGATAGCTTGGTCAATCCAGATGAAGACACCACTGCAGAAGAACGCCAAAACACCTTCACTGATATGATGAAGGTCGGCTTGGAAACCTTAATTGCAGAGTAAATTGTAAAAGAAAATCCTGATTTCAAGTGGAATCAGGATTTTTTCATAGATGCGATTTTTTCGGGGTCTGGTGTAACGCGGAGGGTCTTTTGTCCTGTGTAGGTTACAAAGCCAGGTTTGCCACCAGTTGGTTTATTGAGTTTTTTCACTTCAATCATATCTACCTGAACGAGATTTGACAAGCGCCCTTTGGAGAAGTAGGCAGCTAGCTCCGCAGCGTCCGTTTTAACTTCGTCAGAAGGATTGAGATTTCCTGAGATGACGACATGGCTTCCAGGGATGTCCTTGGCATGGAACCAAAGTTCCTCCTTGCGAGCCATTTTAAAGGTTAGCTCTTCATTTTGCAAGTTGTTACGACCGACATAAATGATGGTTTTGCCATCGCTCGCTAGATACTGTTCTGGTTTTTTGCGTTTCTGGATTTTTTCACGTTGGCGTCTTCTAATAAAGCCTGTTTGGATCAATTCTTCACGGATTTCAGCGATTTCCTCCAGCCCAGCTTGGTTGAGAACAGTCTCAACACTTTCCAGATAGAGAATGGTTGCCTTGGTTTCTTCAATCAACTCAGTCAGGTATTTGACAGCTTCTTTGAGTTTCTGGTAGCGTTTAAAGTAGCGTTGGGCATTCTGACTAGGAGTTAGTGCCTTATCAAGAGCAATGGTGATAGGTTGGTTGGTGTAGTAGTTGTCCAAGGTAACCTGATCTTGGTCATTGGGAACTTGGTGGAGGAAGGTTGTCAACAATTCTCCTTTTTGGCGAAATTCTTCAGCATTGTCTGTCGCTAGTAACTCTTTTTCTTGTTTTTTAAGCTTATGTCGATTTTTCTGAAGTTCATTTTCAACACGACGAATGAGCACACTGGCTTGCTGTTTGACACGGTCCCGTTCAGCCTTGTCCTTATAGTAGGTGTCCAGCAAGTCAGAAAGGCTGGCAAAAGGCTCTCCCACCTGATTTACAAAAGGAACTGGGCTGAAGGAAGTCTCTGTTAAGCATGGATTGGTTTCTTGCCCGAAGAAGTTTCGGAAAGTAGACAGTTTATCACTGACAAGAATGTTTTCCAATTCATTTGCCGTATCACGTCCTAGACCATGAAAGAGACTTTGAAGATTTTTTGCTGTTAGTTCCTGTGTTTGTAGGATTTCAAAGAGTTTTTCATCCTTGACAGTAAATGGATTGAGAGACTCGGTACTCGGCGGAGCGATATAGGTAGATCCTGGAAGTAAGGTGCGGTAGCTATTTTGTGAAAAGCCGACGTGTTTGATGACTTCGAGGATTTTATGGCTACTTTTATCTACGAGGAGAATATTACTGTGTTTGCCCATGATTTCGATAATCAAGGTAGCCTGAATATGGTCTCCAATCTCGTTTTTATTGGAAACGGTAATTTCCACGATACGGTCGTTTTCCACTTGCTCAATCGACTCAATCAGGGCGCCTTGTAAATACTTTCTCAAAACCATGATAAAAGTCGAAGGTTGGGCTGGATTTTCAAAAGTTGTTTGGGTCAGCTGGATGCGACCAAAAACGGGATGAGCAGAGAGGAGCAGGCGATGGCTTTGGCGATTGCTGCGGATTTGCAAGACCAACTCTTGTTCAAAAGGTTGATTGATTTTCTGAATGCGACCATTGACCAACTCGCTTCGCAATTCCTCAACCATGTGGTGTAAAAAAAATCCGTCAAATGACATCGTTCTCTCCTTGTGATTGTATTCCATAGTATTATATCAAAAAGGTAGAATAAAATCATGGAAATGTGGTATAATAAAGCCAAGTAAAGAGAATCGAGAAGTACATGTATATTGAAATGGTAGATGAAACTGGTCAAGTTTCACAAGAAATCTTGCAACAAACCCAAGAAATTTTGGAATTTGCAGCCCAAAAAATAGGAAAAGAAGACAAGGAGATGGCAGTTACTTTTGTGACCAACGAGCGTAGCCACGAACTCAATCTAGAGTACCGTGATACGGATCGTCCGACAGATGTCATTAGCCTTGAGTATAAACCAGAGTTGGACATCTCCTTTGACGAAGAGGATTTGCTTGAAAATCCTGAATTGGCAGAGATGATGTCTGAGTTTGATGCCTATATTGGGGAACTGTTCATCTCTATCGATAAAGCGCATGAGCAGGCTGAGGAATACGGTCACAGCTTTGAGCGTGAAATGGGCTTCTTGGCAGTACACGGCTTTTTACACATTAACGGCTACGATCACTACACTCCGGAAGAAGAAGCGGAGATGTTCGGTTTACAAGAAGAAATTTTGACAGCCTATGGACTCACAAGACAATAAACGAAAATGGAAAAATCGTGACCTGGTATCCAGTTTAGAATTTGCTCTTACAGGAATTCTGACTGCTTTCAAGGAAGAACGCAATATGCGAAAACATGCAGTGACGGCTCTAGTAGTCATCTTTGCAGGTTTTGTTTTTCAGGTGTCACGAATCGAATGGCTCTTTCTCCTAATGAGCATTTTCTTAGTAGTAGCATTTGAGATTATTAACTCTGCTATTGAAAATGTAGTGGATTTAGCCAGTCACTATCACTTTTCTATGTTGGCAAAGAAAGCCAAGGACATGGCAGCAGGAGCTGTGCTAGTGGTCTCTCTTTTTGCTGCAATGACAGGTGCACTTATCTTTATCCCACGCATTTGGGATATACTATTTTAAACTATAAGAGGAAATTATGACATTTAAATCAGGCTTTGTAGCTATTTTGGGACGTCCCAATGTTGGGAAGTCAACCTTTTTAAATCACGTCATGGGGCAAAAGATTGCCATTATGAGTGACAAAGCGCAAACAACGCGCAATAAAATCATGGGGATTTACACCACGGATAAGGAGCAAATCGTCTTTATCGATACACCGGGGATTCACAAGCCCAAAACAGCTCTTGGAGATTTCATGGTGGAATCAGCCTATAGTACTTTGCGTGAAGTGGATACTGTTCTATTCATGGTGCCAGCTGATGAGCCACGTGGTAAGGGCGACGATATGATTATCGAGCGTCTGAAAGCTGCCAAGGTTCCTGTGATTCTGGTGGTGAATAAGATTGACAAGGTCCATCCAGACCAACTTTTGGCTCAGATTGATGACTTCCGTAACCAGATGGACTTTAAGGAAATTGTTCCTATCTCAGCCCTTCAGGGAAATAACGTTTCTCGACTAATCGATATTTTGAGTGAAAATCTAGAGGAAGGTTTCCAGTATTTCCCATCTGATCAAATCACAGACCACCCTGAGCGTTTCTTGGTTTCAGAAATGATTCGTGAGAAGGTTCTTCATTTGACTCGCGAAGAGATTCCTCATTCTGTCGCAGTAGTGGTCGACTCTATGAAGCGTGATGAAGAGACAGACAAGGTTCACATCCGAGCAACCATCATGGTGGAGCGCGATAGCCAAAAAGGAATTATCATCGGAAAAGGTGGCGCTATGCTCAAGAAAATAGGGACCATGGCCCGTCGTGATATCGAACTCATGCTAGGGGACAAGGTTTTCCTAGAAACTTGGGTCAAGGTCAAGAAAAACTGGCGTGATAAAAAGCTAGATTTGGCTGACTTTGGCTATAATGAAAAAGAATACTAAGTAGAGGTGGGCTCATGCCTGCTTCTTGTTTTTACAGAAGGAGGATTTATGCCTGAATTACCTGAGGTTGAAACGGTTCGTCGTGGCTTAGAAAAATTGATCTTGGGAAAGAAGATTTCTAATATAGAGATTGCTTATCCCAAGATGATTAAGACGGATTTGGAAGAGTTTCAAAAGGAATTGCCTGGTCAGATTATCGAGTCAATGGGACGTCGTGGAAAATATCTGCTTTTTTTCCTAACAGACAAGGTCTTGATTTCCCATCTGCGGATGGAGGGCAAGTATTTCTACTATCCGGACCAGGTTCCTGAACGCAAGCATGCCCATGTTTTCATCCAGTTTGAGGATGGTGGTACGCTTGTTTACGAGGATGTACGCAAGTTTGGTACGATGGAACTCTTGGCGCCTGACCTTTTGGATGCCTACTTTATTTCTAAGAAACTAGGCCCTGAGCCCAAAGATCAGGACTTTGATTTGCAGGTCTTTCAAGCTGCCCTAGCCAAGTCTAAAAAGCCTATCAAATCTCACCTTTTAGACCAAACCTTGGTAGCTGGCCTTGGTAATATCTATGTGGATGAGGTTCTTTGGCGAGCTCAGATTCATCCAGCTAGACTTTCCCAGACTTTGACGGCAGAAGAAGCGTCAGCTATTCATGACCAGACCATTGCTGTTTTGGGACAGGCAGTCGAAAAGGGCGGTTCCACCATTCGGACCTATACCAATGCCTTTGGGGAAGACGGAACCATGCAGGACTTCCATCAGGTCTATGATAAGACTGGACAAGCATGTTCGCGCTGTGGGACAGTGATTGAGAAATTCCAGCTCGGTGGACGGGGAACTCATTTTTGTCCTCAGTGTCAAAGGAGGGGCTGATGGGAAAAATCATCGGAATCACAGGAGGAATTGCCTCTGGTAAGTCAACTGTGACAAATTTCCTAAGAGAGAAAGGTTTTCAAGTGGTGGATGCTGACACAGTCGTCCACCAACTACAGAAACCTGGTGGTCGTCTTTATCAGCTCTTAGTTCAGCACTTTGGACAAAAAATAATCCTTGAAAATGAAGAACTCAATCGCCCTCTCCTAGCTAGTCTCATCTTCTCAAATCCTGAGGAGCGGGAATGGTCTAAACAAACCCAAGGAGAGATTATTCGTGAGGAATTGGCTGCACTGAGAGACCAGTTAGCTCAGACAGAAACGGTTTTTTTCATGGATATTCCCCTGCTTTTTGAACAGGACTACAGTGCTTGGTTTGATGAAACGTGGCTGGTCTATGTGGACCGTGATGTTCAGGTGGAACGTTTCATGAAACGGGATCATCTTTCTAAGGAAGTAGCAGAGTCCCGTTTGGCCGCCCAATGGTCTTTAGAAGAAAAGAAAAAATTGGCGAGCCATATATTAGACAATAATGGCAGTCGTGATCAGCTTGTGGCTCAAGTAGTGAAGTTACTTGAAGGAGGCGATAGCTGTGCAAGATATTAGTTGGAAAGAGAATCTTCGTGTCGCCTGGTTCGGTAGTTTTCTAACGGGCGCCAGCATTTCCTTGGTCGTTCCTTTCATGCCTATCTTTGTGGAGCAGTTGGGAATTGAAGGAGACCAAGTTGCTTTCTATGCTGGATTAGCCATCTCAGTTTCGGCTGTTTCAGCAGCTCTAGTTTCTCCCATCTGGGGTATTCTTGCTGACAAGTACGGTCGAAAACCCATGATGATTCGAGCAGGTCTTGCCATGACCATTACGATGGGAGGTTTGGCCTTTGTTCCGAATATCTATTGGCTACTCTTTTTGCGCTTGCTCAATGGTGTATTTACTGGTTTTGTCCCCAATGCAACGGCCTTGATTGCTAGTCAGGTACCCAAAGATAAGTCTGGAGCGGCTCTGGGGACTCTATCTACAGGTGTAGTTGCAGGAACATTGACGGGTCCCTTTGTTGGGGGCTTTATTGCTGAAATTTTTGGTATTCGCAATGTCTTTTTATTGGTAGGTTCTTTCTTATTTTTAGCTGCAATCCTAACCATTTTCTTTATCAAGGAAGATTTTCAGCCAGTTGCTAAGGAGAAGGCTATCCCAACGAAAGAAGTATTTTCTTCTTTCAAGTATCCTAGACTCTTAGTAAACCTATTTTTGACGAGCTTTGTCATTCAATTTTCAGCTCAATCAATTGGCCCCATTTTAGCTCTCTATGTGCGGGACTTAGGGCAGACTGAGAATCTCCTCTTTGTATCAGGATTGATCGTATCCAGCATGGGATTTTCTAGCATGATGAGTGCTGGAATTCTAGGAAAACTTGGCGATAAGGTAGGGAATCATAGATTGTTGGTCGCGGCGCAGATTTATTCCGTCATCATTTACCTTCTTTGTGCCCATGCAACCAGCCCCCTTCAACTTGGCTTGTATCGTTTTCTCTTTGGTCTGGGAACAGGAGCTCTCATACCAGGTGTCAATGCTCTTCTTAGCAAAATGACTCCAAAATCAGGTATTTCACGGATTTTCGCCTTCAACCAAGTCTTTTTTTACCTTGGTGGAGTGATCGGACCTATGGCGGGATCCGCAGTTGCAGGATATTTGGGCTACCATGCTGTCTTTTATGCGACAGCAGCCTGTGTAGCTTTCAGTTGTTTATGCAACTTAGTACAATTTAGATCATTATTAAAAGTAAAGGAAATCTAGTGCGAGTAAAAATCAATCTCAAGTGCTCCTCTTGTGGCAGCATGAATTATCTAACCAGTAAGAACTCCAAAACCCATCCAGACAAGATTGAGGTGTTAAAATATTGTCCAAAGGAAAGAAAAGTAACTTTACATCTTGAATCTAAGTAGAATTTATGGTAAAATAATAGGGATTTTAAGGAGTTTGATATGTATAACCTATTATTAACCATTTTATTAGTATTATCTGTTGTGATTGTGATTGCGATTTTCATGCAACCAACTAAGAACCAATCCAGCAATGTATTTGATGCCAGCTCAGGTGATTTGTTTGAACGTAGTAAAGCGCGTGGTTTTGAAGCTGTGATGCAACGTTTGACAGGTATTTTAGTCTTTTTCTGGCTAGCCATTGCCTTAGCATTGACGGTATTATCAAGTAGATAAGAAATGGGCGAGACTAGGTCTTAGCCTATTTTTATTTTGAATGATGTTTACTAAAGTTATCACTCAAAAAATTATAAAAATCTAGAAAGAAAACATGAAAGATAAAATTAAAGAATATTTGCAAGAGAAGGGGCGAGTGACGGTAAATGATCTTGCTCAGGCTCTCGGAAAGGATGGGTCCAAGGATTTCCGTGAGTTGATTAAAACCCTGTCTCTGATGGAAAGAAAGCACCAGATTCGCTTTGAAGATGATGGTAGCTTATGTCTGGACCAAAAGAAGAAACATGAAATCACTCTCAAAGGGGTTTTTCATGCCCATAAAAATGGCTTTGGCTTTGTCAGTCTAGAAGGCGAAGAGGACGATCTTTTTGTAGGAAAAAACGATGTCAATTATGCCATTGATGGTGATACCGTTGAGGTCGTGATCAAAAAAGTCGCTGACCGCAACAAGGGAACTGCTGCAGAAGCCAAAATTATCGATATCCTAGAGCATAGTCTGACAACAGTTGTCGGGCAAATCGTTCTGGATCAGGAAAAGCCCAAGTATGCCGGCTACATCCGTTCAAAAAATCAGAAAATCAGCCAACCGATCTATGTGAAGAAACCGGCTATCAAGTTGGAAGGTACAGAGGTTCTCAAGGTCTTTATCGACAAATATCCAAGTAAGAAACATGATTTCTTTGTCGCTAGTGTGCTAGACGTGGTGGGGCACTCGACTGATGCTGGGATTGATGTTCTTGAAGTCTTGGAATCCATGGATATTGTCTCAGAATTTCCAGAAGTTGTTCTCAAGGAGGCAGAAAGTGTGCCAGATGCTCCGTCTCAAAAGGATATGGAAGGTCGTCTGGACCTGAGAGATGAGATTACCTTTACCATTGACGGTGCGGATGCCAAGGACTTGGATGATGCGGTACACATCAAGCCTTTGAAAAATGGCAATCTAGAACTCGGAGTTCACATCGCAGATGTTTCCTACTATGTGACTGAGGGTTCTGCCCTTGACAAGGAAGCCCTTAACCGCGCGACTTCTGTCTACGTGACAGATCGAGTGGTGCCAATGCTTCCAGAGCGTCTGTCAAATGGTATCTGCTCTCTCAATCCTAAAGTAGATCGCTTGACCCAGTCTGCTATTATGGAAATTGATAAACATGGTCGTGTGGTTCATTACACCATTACCCAAACTGTTATCAAGACTAGTTTTCGTATGACCTATAGCGCTGTCAATGACATCCTAGCTGGCGATGAGGAAAAAAGACAAGAGTTTAAGAAAATTGTTCCTAGTATCGAACTCATGGCCAAGCTTCATGAAAGGCTAGAAAGCATGCGTGAGAAACGTGGAGCTCTCAATTTTGATACCAGTGAAGCTAAGATTCTAGTGGATAAAAAAGGCAAGCCTGTGGATATCGTTCTTCGCCAACGAGGCATTGCAGAGCGCATGATCGAGTCCTTCATGTTGATTGCTAACGAAACGGTTGCCGAGCACTTCAGCAAGCTGGACCTACCTTTTATCTATCGGATTCACGAGGAGCCTAAGGCTGAAAAAGTTCAGAAGTTTATTGATTACGCTTCGAGCTTTGGTTTGCGAATTTATGGGACTGCCAGTGAGATTAGCCAGGAGGCCCTTCAAGACATCATGCATGCGGTTGAGGGAGAACCCTATGCAGATGTATTGTCCATGATGCTTCTCCGATCCATGCAGCAGGCTCGCTATTCCGAGCATAATCACGGTCACTATGGACTTGCTGCTGATTATTACACTCACTTTACCAGCCCTATTCGCCGTTATCCAGACCTCCTTGTCCATCGAATGATTCGGGATTACGGCCGTTCTAAGGAAATAGCAGAGCATTTTGAGCAAGTGATTCCAGAGATTGCAACCCAGTCTTCCAACCGTGAACGTCGTGCCATCGAGGCAGAGCGTGAAGTCGAAGCCATGAAAAAGGCTGAGTACATGGAAGAATATGTGGGTGAAGAGTATGATGCGGTTGTATCCAGCATTGTCAAGTTTGGTCTCTTTGTTGAATTGTCAAACACGGTTGAAGGCTTGATTCATATCACTAATTTGCCTGAATTTTATCATTTTAATGAACGTGATTTGACTCTTCGTGGGGAAAAATCAGGAACAACTTTCCGTGTGGGACAGCAAATTCGAATTCGAGTTGAAAGAGCCGATAAGATGACGGGAGAGATTGATTTCTCTTATATTCCAAGTGAGTTTGATGTCATCGAAAAGGGCTTGAAACAAGCTGGTCGCAGAGACAGGGGTCGTGGTTCAAGTCGTCGTTCGGATAAGAAGGAAGACAAGAGAAAATCAGGGCGCTCAAATGATAAGCACAAGCATTCACAAAAAGATAAAAAGAAAAAGGGAAAGAAACCTTTTTACAAAGAAGTAGCTAAGAAAGGAGCCAAGCATGGCAAAGGGCGAGGGAAAGGTCGTCGCACAAAATAAAAAGGCGCACCACGACTATACAATCGTAGATACGCTAGAGGCAGGAATGGTCCTAACCGGAACTGAAATCAAGAGCGTTCGAGCAGCTCGAATCAATCTCAAGGACGGCTTTGCCCAAGTAAAAAATGGGGAAGTCTGGCTGAGCAATGTCCATATTGCCCCTTACGAAGAGGGCAATATCTGGAACCAGGAACCGGAACGACGTCGCAAACTTCTGCTCCATAAGAAGCAAATTCAAAAATTGGAACAAGAGACCAAAGGGACAGGAATGACCCTTGTTCCCCTTAAAGTCTATATCAAAGATGGTTATGCTAAACTCCTTTTAGGACTTGCTAAAGGGAAACATGACTATGACAAACGGGAGTCAATCAAGCGTCGTGAACAAAACCGCGACATCGCGCGTGTGATGAAAGCTGTCAACCAGCGTTAAGAAGAGGAAGTAAAATGGAAAAATTAATTGCCTATAAACGGATGCCCTTGTGGAATAAACAGACCATGCCTGAAGCAGTTCAGCAAAAGCACAATACTAAAGTCGGCACCTGGGGAAAAATTACTGTCTTGAAGGGGGCACTCAAGTTTATTGAATTAACCGAAGATGGTGAGGTTCTAGCTGAGCACCTCTTTGAGGCAGGTGCAGACAATCCTATGGCGCAACCACAAGCCTGGCACCGAGTAGATGCTGCAACAGACGATGTAGAGTGGTACTTGGAATTTTATTGTAAACCTGAGGATTATTTCCCTAAGAAATACCAGACCAATCCAGTCCATTCGGAGGTCCTAGAGGCTATGCAGACGGTGAAACCAGGTAAAGCCTTGGATTTAGGTTGTGGTCAGGGGCGTAACTCTCTCTTTCTTGCACAGAATGGTTTTGATGTGACAGCTGTTGACCAAAATGAATTGTCCCTTGAAATCTTGCAAAGCATTGTAGAACAAGAGGATCTAGACATGCCTGTAGGACTATACGATATCAATTCAGCCAGCATTGGGCAAGCCTATGATTTTATCGTTTCAACAGTTGTTCTGATGTTCCTACAAGCGGACCGCATTCCAGCTATTATCCAAAATATGCAGGAGCACACCACGGTTGGTGGCTATAACCTTATCGTCTGTGCCATGGATACAGAGGATTATCCTTGCTCAGTCAACTTCCCATTCACTTTTAAAGAAGGGGAGTTGGCGGACTACTACAAAGATTGGGAATTGGTTAAGTACAATGAAAATCCAGGACATCTGCACCGTCGTGATGAAAATGGCAATCGCATTCAACTACGCTTTGCGACCATGTTAGCCAAAAAAGTCAAGTAAATCAAACTTAACCCAGCGAATAGAAATCACTTTGCAAGGTTTCTATTCGTTTTTGTTTGCGTTGGTTGATTGGGACGAGCAGGTTTTATGCTATACTAGAAGTAGGAAATCTGAGCAGTAGAGGTCTATTACTGTCTCTCTGCTTAATCAGTTGTAGATGATGGAGGTGATCAAATGACGAGTCTTTTGGTGGAGCTGTATGATCGGCATGTATTGGAAAAGAATGTCTACCAAGCCTTTATCAGTGATTGTGACGAGATTCTTTTTCTATCTTTGACGAAAATAAGCAATGATGAGAAAGTCTCCCTCCGTCAGTTTATCATGGATGAGGTGCCTCATATCCAACGAGTGACCTTTCGTCAGCTCTCCTTAGAACAACTAGTGGACCAGTTAGATTATTGCCTAACAAGTTACGACCAAGTCCTTCTCGATGTTTTTGGTGGGGATTCGCTACTAGCCTTATCCCTATATCAATACGGCTTGGATCGGGACCTCCCCATCGTTGCCATGGATGTCGAGCGGGGAAAACAATACAAGTGGATAGCCGGTCAGTTAGAAAAAGAAGACTTGGACATTCCAACCCTAAGCATCCAACAGCTGATAGCCTTGCGTGGTGGAAAAATGCTCAAATCAAAACGCCCTATCCACTCAGATCAGCAAATTGCAGCCATTAAAAAGCTAGCCAGCTCTGCTATTTCCAATCCTGCTCACTGGTATCAAGTGACCCAATTTTTCTCTCTAGCTAAGACCAATGACCTGCATGCTGAGACAGAAAAGATACTGGAAAACAATGGCAGGTATTATCACTATCCAAAATCCCTTATCCCCTTACTAGTGGAAGCGGGGATGCTTTGTATTGAAAGCGAAGACAAGAAACGAGTAGCATACAGCTTTCCAAGTCAAGAAGCTCAAGTTTTTTGCCGCAACAAGGGGCATATTTTAGAGGTGTATCTTTATCTCTTGGCGCTGGAATCGCAGCTGTTTGATGAGTGCATGATAGGTGGTGAGATTGATTGGAATGGCATCTTTCCAGAGGCAGACAATGTTCAAAATGAGATTGATGTCATTCTGAGAAAGGGGCGCTCAATTACCTTTATCTCCTGCAAGATGACAGATTTATCAGTTGAAGCCATCAATGAACTAGAAGTCTATGCCAATCATTTTGCCGGGGAAAGTTGCCTCAAGTTAATTGTCTGTACGGGGAAAATCAATCCTGTTTATGCCAATCGCTGCCAAGAATACGGCGTGCTGGTCATTAGAAGTGATCAGATTTCCAATCTCATTCCCATGCTAAAAAAATATTCTAAGAGACAAAAAAGATAAGAAATAGTATTATGAAAGGCTGGAATTCCAGTCTTTTTTAGTTCTTTTTCGAATAAATGAGAAAAGGAGGTAGCCCATGTTTGTAGCCAGAGATGCCAAGGGGAATTTTGTGAATGCCCTCGAAAATGATGTGACCAAGCAAGCTTATACTTGTCCAGCCTGTGGAGGCGGACTACGATTACGCCAAGGACAGAGCATTCGAACGCACTTTGCCCATGAAAGGTTAAGGGATTGTATGGCCATTTTTGAGAATGAAAGTCCAGAACACTTGGGCAACAAAGAGGGCCTTTATCACTGGGCCAAGAAAGACAATCAGGTCGCCTTAGAATATAGTCTGCCCGAGATTCAGCAGATAGCAGATGTTCTCGTCAATGAAAAATTAGCACTGGAGGTTCAGTGCAGCCCCTTGTCTCAAAAGCTTTTAGGCGATAGAAGCCAAGGATACCGCAGCCAGGGCTATCAGGTTATCTGGCTACTGGGAGAAAAACTCTGGTTAAAGGAGCGATTAACACAACTGCAAAGGGGCTTTCTCTATTTTAGTCAAAATATGGGTTTCTTTGTTTGGGAACTGGATCTCAAAAGGAAAATTTTGAGACTCAAATATCTTCTGCATCAGGATCTACGTGGCAAGCTTCATTTTCAGGTCAAAGAATTTCCCTATGGAAAAGGAAATCTCTTGGAAATTCTACGATTTCCTTATCAGAAACAAAAACTGCCTCGTTTTGCAGTTGTGCAAGATTCCACTATCTGTCACTACATTCGCCAACAGTTGTACTACCAAAACCCTTACTGGATGAAAAAACAGGAGGAGGCTTATCAACGAGGAGACAATCTATTAAACCGTCAACTGGATGACTGGTATCCCCAGGTCAGACCGATAGAGTCAGGAGATTTTTTGCAGATTGAAACGGATTTGGCTAGCTATTATAGAAATTTTCAGGCCTACTATCAAAAAAATCCGAAAAATAATCGCCAAAAGCTCTATCCACCAGCCTTTTATCACTTATATTTCTCAAAAAATGTGGTAAAATAGAAAGGATGGAGGAATCTTATGGTATTACAACGACATGAAATAAATGAAAAAGATACATGGGATCTTTCGACAATCTACCCAACAGACCAGGCTTGGGAAGAAGCCTTGAAAGATTTAACTGAAAAAGTACAAACAGCAGCCCAGTATGAGGGACATCTCTTGGACAGCGCAGACAGTTTGCTTGAGATCACAGAATTCTCACTCGACTTGGAACGCCAAGTTGAAAAGCTTTATGTCTATGCGCATATGAAAAATGACCAGGACACGCGTGAGACCAAGTATCAAGAGTACTATGCCAAGGCAATGACCCTATACAGTCAGTTAGAACAAGCCTTTTCATTCTATGAACCTGAGTTTATGGAGATTAGCGAAGAGCAGTATGCGGCCTTCCTAGAAGCTCAACCAAAACTCCAAGTTTACAAGCACTTTTTTGACAAGCTCTTGCAAAAGAAAGACCATGTTCTTTCGCAACGTGAGGAAGAATTGCTTGCTGGAGCAGGAGAAATCTTTGGTTCTGCTAGTGAAACCTTCGCTATTTTGGACAATGCGGATATTAGCTTCCCATACGTGCTTGATGACGAAGGCAATGAAGTGCAACTCTCACACGGTACTTACATCCGTTTGATGGAGTCTAAAAACCGTGAAGTGCGTCGTGGTGCCTATGAAGCCCTTTATGCGACTTACGAGCAATTCCAACATACTTATGCTAAGACCTTGCAGACAAATGTTAAGGTGCAAAACTACCGAGCAAAAGTTCGCAACTATAAGAGTGCTCGCCATGCAGCCCTCGCAGCAAACTTTGTTCCAGAAAGTGTCTATGACAATCTAGTAGCAGCAGTTCGCAAGCATTTGCCACTCTTGCATCGTTACCTAGAACTTCGTTCTAAAATCTTAGGTATTTCCGACCTCAAGATGTACGATGTCTACACACCACTTTCGTCAGTAGATTATAGCTTTACCTACGAAGAAGCCTTGAAAAAGGCAGAAGAAGCTTTGGCAGTTTTAGGTGACGACTACTTGAGCCGTGTTAAACGTGCCTTCAGTGAGCGTTGGATTGATGTCTATGAAAACCAAGGCAAGCGTTCTGGTGCCTACTCTGGTGGTTCTTACGATACCAATGCCTTTATGCTTCTCAACTGGCAGGACAATCTAGACAATCTCTTTACCCTTGTCCATGAAACAGGTCACAGTATGCACTCAAGCTATACTCGTGAAACCCAGCCTTATGTTTACGGGGATTACTCTATCTTCTTGGCGGAGATTGCCTCAACCACAAACGAAAATATCTTGACAGAGAAATTGTTGGAAGAAGTAGAAGACGATGCAACTCGCTTTGCTATTCTCAATAACTTCCTAGACGGTTTCCGTGGAACAGTCTTCCGTCAAACTCAATTCGCTGAGTTTGAACACGCCATCCACCAAGCAGACCAAAATGGAGAAGTCTTGACAAGTGATTTCCTCAATAAGCTCTACGCTGACCTGAACCAAGAGTACTATGGACTCAGCAAGGAAGACAATCCTCAGATCCAATACGAGTGGGCACGCATTCCACATTTCTACTATAACTACTATGTTTATCAGTATTCAACTGGTTTTGCAGCTGCTTCAGCCTTGGCTGAGAAGATTGTCCATGGTAGTCAAGAAGACCGTGACCGCTATATAGACTACCTCAGGGCAGGTAAGTCAGACTATCCGCTCAATGTCATGAGAAAAGCGGGAGTGGATATGGAAAAAGAAGACTATCTCAACGATGCCTTTGCAGTCTTTGAACGCCGCTTGAACGAGTTTGAAGCCCTTGTTGAAAAATTGGGACTAGCTTAAGATGGTAGAGTCTTATAGTAAAAATGCCAACCATAACATGCGTCGTCCCGTCGTCAAGGAAGAAATCGTAGAACTCATGCGCCAGCGTCAAAAGCAGGTGACAGGTTCCTTAAAAGAATTGGAGACCTTCGCTCGCAAGGAAAACATTCCCATTATTCCCCATGAAACAGTTGCCTACTTCCGTTTTCTCATGGAAACTATGCAACCTGAGAACATTTTGGAGATTGGAACGGCAATTGGCTTTTCTGCCCTCCTGATGGCGGAACATGCGCCAGATGCTAAGATTACAACCATTGACCGTAATCCTGAGATGATTGGCTTTGCCAAGGAAAACTTTGCCCAGTTTGACAGTCGTAAGCAAATCACCTTACTTGAAGGTGATGCTGTTGATGTTTTATCTACTTTGACAGAAACATATGATTTTGTCTTTATGGATTCGGCCAAGTCAAAGTATATCGTCTTTCTGCCTGAAATCCTTAAACATTTGGAAGTCGGTGGAGTGGTGGTCTTGGATGATATTTTCCAAGGAGGAGATGTTGCCAAGGACATCATGGAAGTCCGCCGAGGTCAACGCACCATTTACCGTGGTTTGCAAAGACTTTTCGACGCAACTTTGGACAATCCAGGTCTAACAGCAACTCTAGTTCCACTTGGAGACGGCATTCTCATGCTAAGAAAAAATCTAGCAGAAGTAGAGCTTCCTGAGAGCGAATGATTTTCAGAAAAATTTAAGAAATTATAGTAAAATAGATAAGGTAACACTTACCGTAAAAGGAGTAAAAATGAAGAAAAAACTTATGGCAGGAGCCATCACACTTTTATCAGTAGCAACACTTGCAGCTTGTTCAAACAGTTCTGAAGGAAAAGATTTGATCAGCATGAAGGGCGATGTGATTACAGAGCATCAATTCTTTGAAGAAGTAAAGAACAATCCAACTGCGCAACAAGTCTTGCTCAATATGACCATCCAAAAAGTATTTGAACAACAATATGGATCAGAGGTAACGGATAAAGATGTGGATGACGCCGTTGCTGAAGAACAAAAGAAATACGGCGATAGCTACAACAGCGTGCTTCAACGTGCAGGTATGACACCTGAGACTCGTAAAGCTCAAATCCGTACCAGCAAATTGGTTGAATTAGCGGTTAAGAAGGCTGCAGAGAGTGAGTTGACAGACGAAGCCTACCAAAAAGCTTTTGAGTCTTACACACCAGATGTAACAGCTCAAATCATCCGTTTGGATAATGAAGACAAGGCAAAAGAAGTACTTGAGAAAGCTAAAGCAGAAGGTGCGGATTTTGCTCAGTTGGCAAAAGACAACTCTAACGACGACAAAACAAAAGAAAATGGTGGAGAAATCACTTTTGACTCTGCTTCAACAGAACTTCCAGAACAAGTCAAGAAAGCAGCCTTTGCCTTGGATGTGAACGGGGTTTCTGATGTGATTACAGCTACTGGAACACAAGCCTACAGCAGTCAGTTCTACATCATCAAAGTAACGAAGAAAACAGAAAAATCTTCTAATATAGAGGATTACAAAGAAAAATTGAAGACCATCATCTTGACTCAAAAACAAAATGATTCAGCCTTTGTTCAAGGAGTAATTGGTAAAGAATTGCAAGCAGCAAACATCAAGGTTAAAGACCAATCATTCCAAAACATCTTCACCCAATACATCGGTGGTGGTGACTCAAGCTCAAGCAGCAGTTCTTCATCTAACTAAGTAAGCAAAAAACAAATCTCAAAAGAGATTTGTTTTTTTATACCTGATACGAGAAAATGAGTAAAATTCGAAGGATTAAAGGATAAGAGTTTTTTTCTTTCTGAAAAAGTGGTATAATAGCAATCAAAACTAGAAAATAAAACGGAATTGGGAACAGAAGCGTCTGTTCCTATTAGAGTGGTGAAATATGAAAATTAGTAAAAGGCACCTACTAAACTATTCCATTTTGATTCCTTACTTCCTTTTATCGATTTTGGGGCTGATTGTGGTATACTCGACAACGAGTGCAACCTTGATCGAAGAAGGGAAAAGTGCCTTTCAATTGGTGCGTAACCAGGGGATCTTCTGGATAGCTAGTTTGATTCTGATTGCCTTAATCTATAAATTAAAATTAGGTTTCCTAAGAAACGGACGTCTCATCTTTATCGTAATGATTGTGGAGATGGTTCTTTTAGCTCTGGCGCGACTGGTCGGAACACCTGTCAATGGAGCATACGGATGGATTTCTGTAGGACCTGTAACGATTCAACCTGCTGAGTACCTTAAGATTATCATCATCTGGTACCTGGCACATCGATTTTCAAAACAACAAGATGAGATTGCGGTTTATGACTTCCAGGTTTTGACACAGAATCAGTGGCTACCTCGAGCTTTTAACGACTGGCGTTTTGTTCTGCTAGTTCTGATTGGTAGCTTGGGAATTTTTCCAGACTTGGGAAATGCGACCATCTTGGTCTTGGTGGCGCTCATCATGTATACGGTTAGTGGGATCGCCTATCGTTGGTTCTCGACCATTCTGGCTCTCTTGGCAGGGAGCTCAATGTTAGTCTTGTCTGTCATTCGCTTTGTTGGGGTTGAAAAGTTTTCTCAAATTCCTGTATTTGGTTACGTTGCTAAACGTTTTAGTGCCTTCTTTAATCCCTTTAATGACTTGGCGGGTGCAGGACACCAGCTCGCAAATTCCTACTATGCAATGGTAAATGGAGGCTGGTTCGGACTGGGACTAGGGAATTCTATCGAGAAGCGTGGTTATCTGCCAGAAGCCCATACGGATTTTGTCTTTTCGATTGTCATCGAGGAGTTTGGATTCGTAGGAGCCAGTATGATTTTGGCTTTACTCTTCTTCTTGATTTTGCGAATCATCTTGGTTGGTATTCGAGCAAAGGATCCCTTTAACTCCATGGTTGCTATTGGTGTCGGAGGGATGATCCTTGTTCAGGTCTTTGTCAATATCGGTGGGATTTCAGGATTGATTCCTTCTACAGGGGTAACCTTCCCCTTCCTTTCACAAGGTGGGAACAGTCTCCTGGTATTATCAGTAGCCATCGCGCTTGTACTAAACATTGATGCCAGCGAAAAACGTGCCAAACTTATCAGAGAATACGAGAATCAAACCGATGAAAGTCTGTAAGGATTGAATGGAAAGGAAAGTATATGTCTCTTCAAAAATTAGAAAACTATAGTAATAAAGCAGTTGTCCAAGAAGAAGTCTTGATTCTGACGGAGCTATTAGAAGATATCACAAAAAATATGCTAGCGCCAGAAACCTTTGAAAAGATTATCCAGTTGAAGGAATTATCAACTAGCGAGAATTATCAAGGGCTCAATAACCTAGTGACCAGTCTTTCGAATGAAGAAATGATTTACATTTCACGCTATTTCTCTATCCTTCCACTTTTGATTAATATCTCTGAGGATGTGGATTTGGCCTATGAAATCAATCACCAAAACAATGTGGACCAAGACTATCTAGGAAAACTATCTACAACGATTAAGATGGTAGCTGAAAAAGAAAATGCAGCCGAAATTTTAGAAAAGTTAAATGTCGTTCCTGTCTTGACCGCTCATCCAACGCAAGTACAACGCAAGAGTATGCTGGATTTAACCAACCACATCCATACGCTCTTGCGCAAGTACCGTGATGTCAAACTCGGCTTGATTAATAAAGAAAAATGGCACACAGATCTCCGCCGTTATATTGAAATTATCATGCAAACGGACATGATTCGTGAGAAGAAATTGAAAGTAACCAACGAAATCACCAACGTGATGGAGTATTACCAAAGTTCTTTCCTGAATGCTGTTCCGCGTTTGACAGCTGAGTATAAAAAATTGGCTAAAGAACAAGGTATCGAGCTTGAGCATCCAAAACCGATTACTATGGGGATGTGGATAGGAGGAGACCGTGATGGAAATCCTTTCGTAACAGCGGAAACTCTCAATAAATCAGCCTTGACTCAGTGTGAAGTCATCATGAACTACTATGATGAAAAGATTTATAATCTTTACCGTGAATTTTCACTTTCAACCAGTATCGTGAATGTCAGCGACAAGGTCCGTGAGATGGCGCTGAAGTCACAAGATAACTCGATTTATCGTGAAAAAGAACTCTATCGTCGTGCTCTTTTTGACATCCAAGCTAAGATGCAGGCTACCAAGGCTTATCTCATTGAAGACAAGGATCTTCAGCCAAGATATGCCACTGCAGATGAATTCTATCAAGATTTGTTGGCCATTCGCGATTCTCTCCTTGAGAATAAGGGAGAATACCTGATTTCAGGAGAATTTGTCGAGTTGATGCAAGCTGTCGAAATTTTTGGTTTCTACCTTGCTTCTATTGATATGCGCCAAGACTCTAGTGTTCATGAAGCCTGTGTAGCTGAATTGCTAGCATCTGCTGGTATCAATGATCACTATAGCGATCTATCTGAAGATGAAAAATGCGCACTCCTCTTAAAAGAGTTGGAAGAAGATCCTCGTATCCTCTCAGCGACTCATGCTGAAAAGTCAGAACTGCTTGAAAAAGAACTCTCTATCTTTAAAGCTGCGCGCAAATTGAAGGATAAACTAGGTGAAAATGTCATTCGTCAAACCATCATTTCTCACGCAACCAGTGTATCTGATATGCTAGAGCTAGCCATCATGCTCAAGGAAGTCGGCTTGGTAGATGCCCAAAAAGCCCGCGTTCAGATTGTTCCCCTCTTTGAAACGATCGAAGATTTGGATCACTCAGAAGAAACCATGAGAAGATATTTCTCTCTTCCTTTGGCTAAAAAATGGATTGCTTCAAAAGACAACTACCAAGAAATCATGCTTGGCTACTCTGATAGTAACAAGGATGGTGGTTACCTATCCTCATGTTGGACTCTCTATAAAGCGCAACAACAACTGACTGCTATTGGGGATGAATTTGGCGTTAAGGTTACTTTCTTCCATGGTCGTGGTGGTACTGTGGGTCGTGGTGGTGGACCAACTTATGAAGCTATCACATCTCAACCACTCAAGTCTATCAAGGACCGCATCCGTCTGACTGAGCAAGGAGAAGTCATTGGAAACAAATACGGTAACAAAGACGCTGCCTATTATAACCTTGAAATGCTGGTTTCTGCAGCCATTAACCGTATGATTACCAAGAAGAAGAGTGATACCAATACGTCAAATCGTTACGAAGCTATTATGGACCAAGTAGTAGACCGTAGTTATGATATCTACCGTGATTTGGTCTTTGGAAATGAACATTTCTATGACTATTTCTTTGAATCAAGTCCAATCAAGGCTATTTCAAGCTTCAATATCGGTTCGCGTCCAGCAGCTCGTAAGACCATCACTGAAATCGGCGGTTTGCGTGCTATTCCTTGGGTCTTCTCATGGTCACAAAGCCGTGTCATGTTCCCTGGGTGGTATGGTGTGGGATCAAGCTTTAAAGAGTTTATTGATCAAGATCCAAAGAATATCGAGTTCCTTCGAGACATGTACCAAAACTGGCCTTTCTTCCAATCTTTGCTTTCCAATGTAGACATGGTCTTGTCTAAGTCTAACATGAACATTGCTTTTGAATATGCCAAGCTCTGTGAAGACGAAGAAGTACAAGCTATCTACTACACTATTTTAGATGAATGGCAGTTGACTAAGGACGTTATTTTAGCTATCGAAGGTTATGACGAACTCTTGGCAGAAAACTCTTATCTAAAAGACAGTCTAAACTATCGTATGCCTTACTTTAATATCCTGAACTACATCCAGTTGGAGTTGATCAAACGTCAACGTCGCGGCGAATTGTCAGCAGACGAAGAAAAACTGATCCATACAACTATCAACGGAATTGCAACTGGTTTGCGTAATTCAGGCTGATATTCTACAAACTTCCTCCTTTTTCAAGGGGAAGTTTTTGAATTGTTTAAAAAATTCTAAAAATAAGCTTGACAAGTAGTTGAAAAATGATATAATTTAAACATTCAGAAAGTAATCATGCTCATTTTATAGAGAGTCTGTGGTTGGTGAAAGCAGATAGATGAAATTGATGAAATTGGGCTGAATGTACTTAAGAATTTGAAATCATAAAAATTCGGTGAGCACACCTTACAGTGCAACTCGTTATTGCGAGAAAGAGCGATAGGGATATTCCCTATAATTGAGGTGGCACCGCGCATCGACGTCCTCACACAAGTTTTTTGTGTGAGGACTTTTTCTATTAGGAGGATGATGATGGAATTTAAACGATGGCGTCGCTTGTTTTGTTGAAAAGAGCATTATACAAGTGATTTAAAAGGAGAAAGAAAAATGAAAAATAAACGTTTGATTGGAATTGTCGCTGGATTAGCAGTATTGGTGGTGGCTAGCTTGATTTATTCATCTATGAATAAGCCATCAGCTAAAGAAGAGCAAAAGGTTGCTAAGGTTGGTGTCCTTCAATTTGTTAGTCACCCATCCTTGGACTTGATTTACCAAGGGATTCAAGATGGACTAGCTGAAGAAGGCTATAAGGACGACCAGGTAAAAATCGACTTTATGAACTCTGAAGGTGATCAGAGCAAGGTTGCAACCATGAGTAAACAATTGGTTGCTAATGGAAACGATGTTGTTGTTGGGATCGCGACACCAGCGGCTCAAGGACTCGCTAGTGCTACAAAAGACCTACCAGTTATCATGGCTGCTATTACAGACCCAATCGGTGCTAACTTGGTCAAAGACTTGAAAAAACCAGGAGGCAACATCACAGGGGTATCAGACCACAACCCTGCTGAACAACAAGTAGAGTTGATAAAAACTCTCACACCAAATGTCAAAACAATCGGAGCTCTTTACTCAAGTAGCGAAGATAACTCAAAAACACAGGTAGAAGAATTCAAGGCTTATGCTGAAAAAGCAGGTTTGACAGTCGAAACATTTGCCGTTCCTTCAACAAATGAAATTGCTTCAACAGTCAATGTTATGACAAGCAAGGTCGATGCAATTTGGGTTCCAATTGACAATACCATTGCATCCGCATTCTCAACAGTTGTTTCAAGTAATCAAACAGCTAAAAAGCCAATCTACCCAAGTGCCACGGCCATGGTAGAAGCAGGTGGATTAGCATCTGTAGTAGTTGACCAACACGATCTTGGAGTGGCTACTGGTAAAATGATTGCCAAAGTTTTGAAAGGTGAAAAACCAGCTGATACGCCAGTTAATGTCTTTTCAACTGGTAAGTCAGTGATTAATAAAAAACTAGCGCAGGAACTTGGTATTACCATTCCTGAGTCCGTTCTAAAAGAAGCGGGACAAGTGATTGAATAAAGATAAAGGAGGAGCTGGACACATCTCCTCCCATTTTTACTAAAGAAAGAAATGAGTGAAAGATTATGATAGTATCCATTATTTCTCAGGGAATGGTCTGGGCGATTTTAGGTTTGGGAATCTTTATGACTTTCCGAATTTTGAATTTCCCTGATATGACTACTGAAGGTTCTTTTCCTCTTGGGGGAGCAGTAGCTGTAACCTTGATAACACAGGGAGTCAATCCGTTTTTGGCGACCTTAGCTGCAGTAGGTGCGGGCTGTCTAGCTGGAATGGCGACGGGTCTTTTGTATACTAAAGGAAAAATCCCAACCCTCTTATCAGGGATTCTGGTCATGACTTCTTGTCATTCCATCATGCTCATGATTATGGGACGTGCCAATCTGGGGCTTCTTGGAACCAAACAAATTCAGGATGTCTTGCCTTTTGATTCAGACCTTAACCAACTCCTGACTGGATTAATCTTTGTAGCTCTTGTTATTGGCCTTATGCTCTTTTTCCTTGATACCAAACTAGGTCAAGCCTACATCGCTACAGGTGACAATCCCGATATGGCTCGTAGCTTTGGTATCAATACGGGACGTATGGAACTCATGGGTTTGGTTCTCTCAAATGGGATTATCGCGCTTGCAGGGGCCTTAATTGCTCAACAAGAAGGATACGCGGATGTCTCTCGAGGAATTGGCGTGATTGTCGTAGGGCTTGCTAGCTTGATTATTGGTGAGGTTTTGTTCAAGAGTTTGACCCTGGCAGAGCGACTCATGACCATCGTCGTTGGCTCTATCGCTTATCAGTTCCTCGTTTGGGGAGTTATTGCTCTTGGGTTTAATACAAGTTATCTTCGTTTGTACAGCGCCTTGATTTTGGCAGTTTGCCTTATGATTCCAACCTTCAAAAGCAAATACCTGAAAGGAGTCAAGTTTAGCAAATGACAGCAATTGTAGAATTAAAAAATGCTACCAAAGTCATCACGAATGGCTTTGACGAAGAAAAAATCATTCTGAATGATGTTTCTCTTGAAATTTTCGAACATGATTTCATTACCATCTTAGGGGGAAATGGAGCGGGGAAATCAACGCTTTTTAACACGATTGCAGGTACCTTACCTTTAACAAGTGGAAGTATCCGTATCATGGGGGAGGACGTGACGAATTTTTCACCTGAAAAGCGGGCTAAGTACTTGTCTCGCGTCTTTCAGGATCCTAAGATGGGTACGGCTCCCCGTATGACAGTGGCGGAAAATCTCTTGATTGCCAAGTTTCGTGGTGAGAAGAGAGGACTCCTGCCTAGAAGGCTTTCAAGCCATAGGGAAGAGTTCCAGACTACCATTGAAAAGGTTGGAAATGGTCTTGAAAAACATCTGGACACTCCTATTGAGTTTCTTTCAGGTGGACAACGTCAGGCCTTGAGTCTCTTGATGGCAACTTTGAAACGACCAGAGTTGCTCTTGTTGGATGAACACACAGCAGCCCTTGACCCAAAAACAAGTGTGGCATTGATGGAATTAACAGATGACTTTGTCAGCAAAGATCATCTAACAGCCTTGATGATTACCCACCATATGGAAGATGCACTGAAGTATGGAAACCGTCTGATTGTCATGAAGGAAGGTCGCATCATCCAAGACCTCAATAAAGAAGAAAAAGCTAAGATGAAAATTTCAGACTACTATCAATTATTTGAATAGATGAGTGAAGTAATCATCAAAAAATAGTGAAAATTAACTTAGAAACATGGAAGTGTTTCTGAGTTTTTTATCACCTCTTTCTATCTAGAAAAATAAGGCAAAGAGAATTACGGAAAGCGTATGAAATGGTTTACTTTTTTTCAGAAATAAGCTATACTAGTTTACGTGAAACTATGATAAGATGGAGGTATTGTGTATGGTTGACAAGCAAGTCATTGAAGAAATCAAAAACAATGCCAACATTGTGGAAGTCATAGGTGATGTGATTTCTTTACAAAAGGCTGGACGGAACTATTTAGGGCTCTGTCCTTTTCATGGTGAAAAGACCCCTTCTTTCAACGTTGTGGAAGACAAGCAGTTTTATCACTGTTTTGGCTGTGGTCGTTCAGGAGATGTCTTTAAGTTTATCGAAGAATACCAAGGTGTGTCCTTCATGGAAGCCGTTCAGCTCTTAGGAGAGCGCGTCGGTATTCAACTAGCTACGCCGGTACAGTCTCGTCCCCAACAAACTTCCCCTCATCAAGCTCTATACGATATGCATGAAGAAGCTGCCCGTTTTTACCATGCCATCCTCATGACGACAAAGATGGGAGAAGAAGCAAGGGCTTATCTCTACAAACGCGGATTGACAGATGATGTTCTGAAGCACTTCCAGATTGGACTAGCTCCAGCAGAGAGAACTTATCTCTATCAACGTTTGGCTGACAAGTTTGAGGAAAAGGATTTATTGGATTCGGGCTTGTTTTATCTGTCAGATGGTAATCAATTTTATGATACTTTTTTTGGACGAATCATCTTTCCTTTGACCAATGACAAGGGGCAGGTTATTGCATTTTCAGGTCGTATCTGGCAAGAAACGGATAGTCAGACTGCCAAATATAAAAATAGCCGCTCGACTGCAATTTTTAACAAGAGCTACGAATTGTATCATCTGGACAAGGCAAAAAAGGGAACAGGTAAGATTACAGAGCTCTATCTGATGGAAGGCTTCATGGATGTGATTGCAGCCTACCGTGCTGGTATAGAAAATGCTGTAGCTTCCATGGGAACAGCCTTAAGCAAGGAGCATGTTGATCACCTCAGACGCTTTACCAAAAAAATTGTTCTCAGCTACGATGGCGACAAGGCAGGGCAGACAGCAACAGCCAAGGCTCTAGAGGAGTTAAAAGACTTCTCAGTTGAGGTTGTTCGAGTACCTGATGCCATGGACCCAGATGAGTATTTGCAAAAGAATTCTGCTGAAGACCTGGCTTACCTTTTAACCAAGACTCGGATTAGTCCCATAGAGTTCTATATTCACCAGCTCAAGCCGGAAAATAGTGATAACTTACAGGCGCAAATCGAGTTCATTGAAAAGATTGCCCCCCTAATCGCCAAAGAAAAGTCTATCACTGCCCAGAATTCTTATATCCACATTCTGGCGGATAATCTACCTTCTTTTGATTACCAGCAGGTGGAGCAGATTGTAAATGAAAGTCGCATTGTTCAAAGGCAGGAAAGAGTCAAAGAGGAGCAACCTCCAGCAGCGATTAGTTTACCTGTAACGCGGCAACTGAGAGCAGTCATGAGAGCAGAGGCTCATCTCCTTTATAGGATGGCTGAGAATCCAGTTGTTCTAAATGACTACCGATTAAGAGAAGATTTTTTCTTTGATACCCCAGAATTTCAAATTCTTTACGAATTATTAAGTGCAGAGGGAGAAATCGGATCAGAGGAACTGTCTCATCAGACTCCTGAGGTTGAAAATGCCTGGTACCACGTGCTTAGCTTGGATTTGCCAGCTGAGATGTCGCCTCAAGAGCTAGCGGAAGTCGAAGCGACTCGTAACCGTGCCCTCCTCAGCAAGGACAATTTAAGGATTAAAAAGAAAGTGCAGGAAGCTAGTCATGTAGGAGATACAGACACAGCCTTGGAAGAATTGCAACGATTGATTTCCCAAAAGAGAAGAATGGAGTAATAATGGCAACAAAACAAAAAGAAGTAACCACATTTGATGTGCAAGTAGCAGACTTTATCCGTAACCACAAAAAAACAGGAACAGCAACAGATGACGAAATCAATTCAAGTCTGGTTATTCCGTTTGCCCTTGATGCAGAAGGCATTGAAGACCTTTTGCAACGGATTCAGGATGCTGGAATTTCTATCACAGATAACGAAGGAAATCCAAGCGCGCGTGTTCTTAGTGCAGAAGAAGAACCAGAACTCAGTGATGAGGACTTGATTGGCTCAACTTCTGCCAAGGTTAATGACCCAGTCCGTATGTATTTGAAGGAAATCGGGGTTGTTCCTCTCTTGACTAACGAAGAGGAAAAAGAATTGGCCTTAGCAGTTGAGGCTGGTGATATTGAAGCCAAACAACGTCTTGCAGAAGCCAACCTTCGTTTGGTGGTTTCGATTGCTAAGCGCTACGTAGGGCGTGGCATGCAGTTTCTTGACCTGATCCAAGAAGGAAACATGGGCTTGATGAAGGCTGTTGACAAGTTTGACTATTCAAAAGGATTCAAGTTTTCAACTTACGCAACTTGGTGGATTCGTCAGGCGATTACCCGTGCCATCGCTGACCAAGCCCGTACTATTCGTATCCCTGTCCACATGGTAGAAACCATTAACAAGCTTGTCCGTGAACAGCGGAATCTCCTTCAAGAATTGGGACAAGATCCAACTCCTGAACAAATCGCTGAGCGTATGGATATGACACCTGACAAGGTCCGCGAAATCTTGAAAATTGCTCAAGAACCAGTATCACTTGAAACACCGATTGGTGAAGAGGACGATAGCCATCTTGGGGACTTTATCGAAGACGAAGTAATTGAAAATCCAGTAGACTACACAACTCGAATCGTTTTGCGCGAGCAGTTGGATGAAGTTTTGGATACTCTCACAGACCGTGAAGAAAACGTTCTGCGCCTTCGTTTCGGGCTAGATGATGGGAAAATGCGTACCCTTGAAGATGTTGGTAAAGTCTTTAACGTGACTCGTGAGCGTATCCGTCAGATTGAGGCCAAGGCTTTGAGAAAATTGCGCCAACCAAGTCGCAGCAAACCCCTTCGTGATTTTATTGAAGACTGAGAGTGAGGAATAACATGGCTTATACAGAAGAGCAAATTGAAACGATCAAAACACGCATTTTAAATGCTTTGGAAGAAGTCATCGACCCTGAGTTGGGGATTGATATTGTCAACCTAGGTTTGATTTATGAAATTCGTTTTGATGGTGAAACAGGTCATACTGAAATTGATATGACCTTGACAACTATGGGCTGCCCACTGGCTGACCTTTTGACAGACCAGATACATGATGCGATGACAGATGTGCCTGAGGTAACCAATACCGAAGTTAAATTGGTCTGGTATCCAGCTTGGACAGTTGAAAAAATGAGCCGATACGCGCGTATCGCCCTAGGAATTAAATAAAGACTAAAAAAATGAGAGAGACGATTGGAAAATAGGATAATTTTATCCTTTTTCCAATCGTCTCTTCTTTCTTTTGCTGATTTTCTGGAAATAAAATGGTATAATGAAAGGTATGGAAAACGAAAAATTGCGTATTAATATGCTAAGCTCAAGTGAAAAAGTAGCTGGTCAAGGAGTGTCAGGAGCATATCGAGAATTGGTTAGTCTCCTTCACCGCGATGCTAAAGACCAGTTGATTGTTACAGAGAATCTTCCTGTAGAGGCAGATGTAACTCATTTTCACACCATTGATTTCCCTTATTATTTATCTACTTTCCAAAAGAAACGCTCTGGGAGAAAAATTGGCTATGTGCATTTTTTGCCTGATACGCTTGAGGGGAGTTTAAAGATTCCATTTTTCCTAAAAGGAATTGTCAAACGCTATGTTTTTTCCTTTTACAACCGAATGGAACACTTGGTGGTGGTCAATCCCATGTTTATCGAGGATTTAGTGGCTGCTGGTATTCCGCGTGAAAAAGTAACTTATATTCCAAATTTTGTAAACAAAGATAAATGGCATGCATTACCAGCTGAGCAAGTTGCACAACTCCGGAAGGAAATGGATCTCGCGGAAGATCAGTTTGTCGTAATCGGTGCGGGTCAGGTTCAGAAACGTAAAGGGATTGATGACTTTATCCGTCTTGCTGAGGAATTGCCAGAAATTACCTTTATCTGGGCAGGTGGTTTTTCATTTGGTGGGATGACAGATGGTTATGAACGCTACAAGAAGATAATGGACAATCCACCTGAAAATCTTATTTTTCCTGGAATTGTGTCACCCGAACGGATGCGGGAACTTTATGCTATGGCGGATCTGTTCTTGCTACCAAGTTATAATGAATTATTCCCTATGACCATCTTAGAGGCCGCTAGTTGCGAGGCTCCGATTATGTTAAGAGATTTGGATCTATATAAGGTTATTCTTGATGGGAATTATCGTGCTACAAGTGATGTTTCCGAGATGAGAGAAGCAATCCTAGAATACAAGAATGATTCTGAAGCCTTAAAAGACTTGAAAGAAAAAGCTTGCGAGATCTCCAAAGAGTACTCTGAGGAGCATTTGTTGGAAATCTGGTTAAAATTTTATCGAGAACAGGCTGCTTTGGGCAAAAAGTGAGGTAATTTATGCGAATTGGTTTATTTACAGATACCTATTTCCCTCAGGTTTCCGGGGTCGCGACTAGTATTCGGACTTTGAAAACTGAGCTTGAAAAGCAGGGGCATGCAGTTTTTATCTTTACAACAACAGATAAAGATGTGAACCGCTACGAGGATTGGCAAATTATTCGCATTCCGAGTGTCCCTTTCTTTGCGTTTAAGGATCGACGATTTGCCTACCGAGGTTTTACAAAGGCGCTTGAAATTGCCAAGCAGTATCAACTCGATATTATTCATACCCAGACAGAATTTTCTCTTGGTTTGTTAGGAATTTGGATTGCGAGAGAATTGAAAATTCCAGTTATTCATACCTACCATACCCAGTATGAAGACTATGTGCATTACATTGCTAAGGGCATGCTAATTCGTCCGAGTATGGTAAAATATTTGGTGCGTGGCTTCCTTCATGATGTAGATGGCGTGATTTGCCCTAGTGAGATTGTTCGTGACCTTTTATCTAAATACAAAGTCAAGGTTGAAAAGCGTGTCATCCCAACTGGAATTGAGCTGGCTAAGTTTGAACGACCTGAGATCAAAGAGGAAAACTTACTAGAGCTTCGTTCGAAGTTAGGTATTCAGGAAGGCGAGAAAATGCTGCTGAGCCTTTCTCGTATCTCCTTTGAGAAGAATATCCAAGCAGTCTTAGTCGCCTTTGCACAGGTTTTGAAAGAAGAAGAAAAGGTGAAGTTGGTTGTTGCTGGAGACGGACCTTATCTGGACAGTCTGAAAGAACAAGCAGGGAAATTAAACATACAAAAACATGTGATTTTTACAGGTATGATTGCTCCCAGTGAGACAGCCTTGTACTATAAAGCAGCTGATTTCTTTATTTCAGCATCTACGAGTGAAACTCAGGGTTTAACCTATCTAGAAAGTCTAGCCAGTGGAACGCCTGTTATTGCTCATGGCAACCCCTATCTTGAAAATCTGATCAATGATAAAATGTTTGGGACCCTCTACTATGGAGAACGAGAGCTTGCAGGAGCTATACTTGAAGCATTGATTGCTACTCCTGATATGTCTGAACAAAATTTGGCGGATAAGTTGTACGAGATTTCGGCTGAAAATTTTGGGAAACGAGTTCATGAGTTTTACCTTGATGCCATTATCTCAAATAACTTTGAACATGAGCTACATGATGGACAGCCTGTCACTCAGCGCTTTTTAAAAACGATTCTCTATCTACCTCAACAGGCTGTTACAAGCCCAGTAAAAGAATCCAAGCGTATTTTAAGAGCGTCTCGAAAACAATTGTCTAGCATCAGAGATTATTGGAGAGACGAATTCAAATAATAGAATAAGAGGAAGAAAAAATGAAAAAATTAATGAGAAGCGGAAAAGATCAAAAAATTGGTGGAGTATGCGCAGGAGTTGCTCATTATTTTGATATTGATCCAACAATTGTTCGTGTCATTTGGGCTGTTCTTGCATTTTGTTATGGGACAGGAGTCCTTGCTTATATCATTTTATGGTTGATTGCACCAGTTTCATCAGAGTATTAAATTAGAATTATATAGAAAAAGGAGAAGTTATGGCTTTTGGAGATAACGGAAAACGCAAAAAAACATTGTTTGAAAAGGTGACGCTTGTTGTCGTGCTCATCATGTTGTTTGTAACCCTTGCTGGTATCTTTGCAACTGCGCTTGGAGCTTTCAGTAGATTCTAAGCAAGCTATGAGGATAGAAACAATAACTAATGACTGGGTTCTCCCCAGCCTTTTTAAAGTGAGAAGAAAATATGAGTATGTTTTTAGATACAGCCAAGATTAAGGTCAAGGCTGGTAATGGTGGCGATGGCATGGTTGCCTTTCGCCGTGAAAAATATGTCCCTAATGGCGGTCCTTGGGGTGGTGATGGTGGACGTGGAGGTAACGTTGTTTTCGTGGTAGACGAAGGCTTACGTACCTTGATGGATTTCCGCTATAACCGTCATTTCAAGGCTGATTCCGGTGAAAAAGGAATGACCAAAGGAATGCACGGACGTGGTGCAGAAGATCTACGTGTTCGCGTGCCACAGGGGACTACTGTACGTGATGCGGAAACAGGTAAAGTCATCACAGACTTGATTGAACATGGTCAAGAATTTATCGTGGCTCATGGTGGTCGAGGTGGTCGTGGAAATATCCGTTTTGCCACTCCAAAAAATCCTGCACCTGAAATCTCTGAGAATGGAGAACCAGGACAAGAACGTGAGTTGCAACTGGAATTGAAAATCTTAGCAGATGTTGGTCTAGTCGGTTTCCCATCTGTCGGAAAGTCAACTTTGCTTAGTGTCATCACTTCAGCTAAACCTAAGATCGGTGCTTACCACTTTACGACGATTGTCCCTAATTTAGGTATGGTTCGTACGCAGTCAGGTGAATCTTTTGCAGTAGCAGATCTTCCAGGTTTGATTGAAGGTGCTAGTCAAGGTGTTGGTCTTGGAACCCAGTTTCTTCGTCATATCGAACGCACTCGAGTTATTCTCCATGTCATCGATATGTCAGCTAGCGAAGGACGTGATCCTTATGAGGACTACCTTGCTATCAATAAGGAATTGGAATCCTATAACCTTCGTCTCATGGAACGTCCACAGATTATCGTGGCCAACAAGATGGATATGCCTGAAAGTCAGGAAAATCTGAAAACTTTCAAGGAAAAGTTGGCAGCAAACTACGACGAGTTTGAGGAACTCCCAGCCATCTTCCCAATTTCTGGTCTGACCAAGCAAGGCTTGGCTACACTTTTGGACGCGACAGCCGAGTTGTTAGACAAGACTCCAGAATTCCCGATTTATGATGAATCCGATATGGAAGAAGAGGCTTACTATGGCTTTGACGAGGAAGAAAAAGCCTTTGAGATTAGTCGTGATGATGATGCGACATGGGTACTTTCTGGTGAAAAACTAATGAAACTCTTTAACATGACCAACTTTGACCGTGACGAATCGGTCATGAAGTTTGCCCGTCAGCTTCGTGGTATGGGGGTTGACGAAGCCCTTCGTGCACGTGGCGCCAAAGATGGCGACTTGGTCCGCATCGGTAAATTTGAGTTTGAATTTGTAGACTAGGAGATTGATATGGGAGATAAACCGATATCATTCCGAGATGCAGATGGCAATTTTGTTTCTGCAGCAGATGTGTGGAATGAAAAGAAACTAGAAGAATTGTTTAATCGTCTCAATCCTAAACGTGCTCTTCGATTGGCGCGTACAAAGAAAGAAGAAACACAGTCAAAGAAATAAAAAATTCCCGTGATCTTTTAATCACGGGATTTGTTTTATTCACTAAAGAAAAATGGCGGCGCATATTTTTTAAGACTCTCAAAACAAGCCTGCGCTTTTGCAGCATCTTCACAGATAATCATGCAGACATCGTCTCCACAAAGGGTTGCAACGACATCTGGAAAAGCCAAGGAATCAATTACAGATCCAAATGATTGGGCTAAACCGGGTAAAGTTTTCAAAATAACTTGGTGTTGCACCGGACGCAACATAACAAGAGCATCTTCCATATAATTTTCAAGACGTTTTTCCCATTTGGAGATAGAGCCTGTATTTAGCACATAGTAAGAATTATCCTCTTCGCGCACTTTTGAAAGGTTCATAGTTTTGATATCGCGTGATAAGGTAGCCTGAGTAACTTGGATATCATTTTCCGCTAATAAGGCTTGTAATTCAGCTTGCGTATGGATTTTGTTTTTTGAAACGAGGGCGCGGATAAGTTGGTGTCTGTGTTCTGATTTGTTCATAAAGTAAGTACTCCTTTTAAAAGGTACAGTAAGCGTGGACTGAACGAAAACGTCAGTCGGGTGGTAGGCGGTATTGTCACGTATGATGATTTTAAAGTCAGTAGGATAAAGAACTAGATGGAGAGATTCTCCTTCTTTTAACTTTTCACTAGTTGGGTGCAGATAAACTGGGTAGCGATTCGTTCATCACCATTGATGTTCTTTAATGACAGTGTATCATCCAATAAGCGTAGCATTTTGTCACGGCGTTTTGTGAATTCACTCTAAATGTTAATTCACAGTGATTTCCAACATGTGGTCTAGTAGCGTGTATGATAAATGGTTACACATGTTGGTTAGGGGTGTTAGTATCTTTTGTCCAAGTTCTATCTAGGGGCTTCTAAAATGCTTTCAGATGAACTGGATTTGATACAAAGTTTATGTTTGATTCGACTGTTCAAGTGGAAAACTTTGGTTATAGGAAGTTCAATGGTCAAATTCATTGACTTTTCCTTTGAATCCTTCCATATTGAAAGTCTGGTAGATTATACCTTTTGACAAGGTAGGATAAGACTAGACTGTGCTAAATCAACAGTCAACTGATAGTCTGTATTATCTCGAATTGTAATCTCAAAGTCTGTGGTGTAGAGAACCAAACGGAGAGTATCTCCTTCTTTAAGTTTGTAGATAGTTGGTTGAAGCTCTAGCTGGAAGTCCATCCATTCATTTGGTTGGATTTCTTCAATCGTCAAGAGATTGGTTCGATTTTGAAGATTTAGGTAGCCTTTGGTGATGACACGTTGGGCACTTGGATTGAATGGCAGTTCGCAGAGATTTTCTAACATGTGGTAACGGCCATTATCAATGGTTCTAGCACTTAAAACCGCTGGATAAGGCTGTAGATATTTCTTTTGTCCAAGTTCTAACAGTTGGGCTGATAATAAGCCCTTGTTCGTACTCGATTTGACACGAAGTTTCAGCTCCACTCGCCCATTTAAGTGAATGTCTTGACTTACTGGAAGGTCAATGATGATCTGATTGGCTTTTCCTTGATAAAGTTCAGTGTTGAAGGTCTGGTAAGTCTTACCATAACGATCAAAATCTTTTTGATCATACTGGTTTTGAATCACTTTTTCCTCATTACCGAGAGAGAAGGTATGCAGTTCATCCTGTTTGCCAAAGTTATCAAGACCTTGCCAGCTTTGCGGTACGGTATTGTCCTGCCAGATGACAGTCGGAAGTTGATAGCTTGAGTCAAGTCCTAACAGTTTCTTACTTAACAAGGCATTCATGGACTCGCGGAAGTCGATCGACTGCCAGTTGTTCATATAGACATGGGCACCATGATGGAAAAAGAGGTGCTTATTGATATGGCTAGGAAGGGCATGAAACATTTGGTAAACATGAAGAGGTTTGACGTTCCAATCCTGGGAACCATGCGTAAAGACGACCTCAGCTTGAACCTTGTGAGCATTGAGCAGATAGTTGCGGTCATGCCAAAACTGATTGTAGTCACCAGTCTTGCGATCGAGTTTCTCTTTAACTTTCTCTAAATCTGCTTGATGAGCTTCATTGCCACGAACATAGTCACCAGCTTGGAGGTTGCGGGAGTAGGTCAATTCAGCAAGTGAGTCAAAATCCTCACCTGGATAGCCACCTGGGCTAGTCACTAGACCGTTTTCTCGATAGTAGTTGTACCAAGAGGAAATACCTGCTTCTGCAATGATGACTTCTAAGCCATCAACACCAGTGGTGGCGAGACCATTGGACATGGTACCGAGATAGGAAATACCTGTTGTTGCGACTTTGCCGTTTGACCAGTCAGCCTTGATTTGGCGCTTGCGCGTGTGGTCCGTGAAAGCACGACAACGACCATTGAGCCAATCAATGACATTTTTATAGGCCTCAATCTGCTGGTAGTTACCATTAGTCATGAGTCCTTGAGAATCTTTGGTTCCAACACCCGATACATAGAGATTGGCAAATCCACGTGGGAGGAAGTAGTCATTGAGTGTGTATGAGCTATTGATATGAGATAGCTTTTCTTCAGCTTCTAAGACGACTTCTGCTTGACCATGAGGTTCGACTAAATTCAGCTTAGGTTCCTCAAGTTCAATGGTGTGGGGCGGTTTGACCTCAAGCTCTCCCTCCATTTTGTAGAGAGCCTTGTCACTGGCTTTGTCGTTAGTCCCTTGGTGATAAGGGCTGGCAGTCATAAGAGCAGGTACTTGACCATCATAACGCGGGCGAATAATGCTGACCTTGACTAAGTCAGGGAGTCCGTCTTTATCAGTATCCACACGACTCTCGACATACACGACTTCACGAATGACATCATGAGTAGAGAAGGTTGCTAAGCTCTTACCGTTAAAGTAGTGGTAGTGATTGTCTTCTGAAATGAGTCCATCACTAACAAGCTGATCGATAAGCGTATTTCCTTTTTTCGTTCGCGTATTGAGCAATTGATAAAGATTTTCAATGAGATCTCCATAAACAATAGAAAAACCAGTTTCTTTACGGAACTGTTCAGCATCCTCAAAGTCAACAAGATAGCTAAATCCTAAAAGTTGAAAAACTACTGTGTAGAAAATCTCCGCAGTTAACTCACGGTCTGACTGGAAAAAAGTTACTAAATCTGTTTCTTTATCCGCAGCCAAAGTCGACAAGGCATAATCCGTGTCAGAATAAGTGAAAAAACTCCAACGAATGAAGTCTTCAAACTGTCTTTTTAAGGACAGTTGGGGTGACAGCTTTAGACCAAGACCTTCTAATTCTGCAAATCGTTGAGAACTAGTGGTTGGTTGATAGCTGAATTGATTAAAACGCATGTTTCTCTCCTTTGAAAACAGACTGGATTTATTATATCAAAAAAGAGGGAAAAATGGAATAAATAAACTTAAATGAAATAAATTTCTTAAACCAGCATATCTATTTGGTAAGTTATTATAAAATGCTGAATAAATACCATAGAAGTAAGCCTTTTTCTAGAGATTTTTATATGTAAAACTGCATATAACTCCTATCTTTATTATTCTTCGTTTGGTATAAATATATCTAAATTTACATTTAAAACTATTATATAATATTAATTTTTTATTTTCTTCCTTTGAAAAATGAAGAATTTAACAGTAAGAAGAGAAGAAGTTTGTAACTGATGATATTGAAAAGAAAGTGCAGAGTTGCTTCAATATCCAGCTTAAAATGGTATAATAGTAGTAAAACGAAAGCAAGGAGGAGAAGAAATGATTGCACAGCTCGACACCAAGACTGTTTATAGTTTTATGGAAAGTGTGGTTTCGATTGAAAAATATGTACAAATGGCTAAAGAATACGGCTATTCTCACCTTGCTATCATGGATGTGGATAATCTCTATGGAGCCTATCATTTTCTAGAAGCAACTCGTAAGCATGGCATTCAACCTTTAATTGGTTTAGAAATGACCTTGGTCAAAGATGAGGAGAATCTCTCTCTACGTTTTCTAGCCCTATCCACTAAAGGTTATCAAGAGTTGATGAAGTTATCCACTTTAAAAATGACTGGACGGAAAAATTGGTCTGACTTCACCTCCCACCTCGAAGATGTTGCTATTATTGTTCCCTATTTTAATGGGGTCGAACAGTTGGATTTGGGGGTTGATTATTTTATCGGTGTTAGTCCAGATACTCCTCAAGAAGTCTTTATAAGACCCATTCTTCCACTCTATCAAGTCAACTCTTTTGAAAAAGAAGACCTACAGGTTTTACAAATTTTGTCAGCAGTCAAGGAAAATGTCAGCCTGAGAGAAGTGGATCTACATTCACAACAGGGGATTTTTTTACCTGCCTCAGACCTGGAAGCACGTTTTATGAATCGCTTCCCTCAGGCTCTTGCCAATCTCCAAGGTCTGATAGAAAATGTTAGCTATCAAATCGACCCAAGTTTAAAACTCCCTCGCTTTAATCCTGAAAGACCAGCGGTCGAAGAACTTAGAGAGAGGGCTGAGAAAGGTTTGAGTGACAAGGGGCTAACCTCAGCTATTTATCATGAGCGACTAAATGAAGAATTAGCTGTGATTCATGATATGGGCTTTGACGACTATTTCCTTGTAGTTTGGGATTTGCTCCGTTTTGGACGTTCCCAAGGTTACTATATGGGAATGGGGCGTGGATCTGCTGTAGGTAGTTTGGTCGCCTACTCACTGGATATTACAGGGATTGATCCAGTTGAGAAGAACCTGATTTTCGAGCGCTTTTTAAATCGTGAGCGTTACACCATGCCCGATATCGATATCGACATTCCAGACCTTTATAGACCAGAGTTCATTCGTTATGTTCGTGATCGCTATGGCAGTCAACACGTGGCGCAGATTGTCACTTATTCGACCTTTGGAGCAAAACAGGCAATTCGTGATGTTTTCAAACGCTATGGCGTTCCAGAGTACGAATTAACAAATATTACGAAAAAAATCAGTTTCCGAGATACGCTAACGACGGCCTATGAAAAGAATTTGCAATTTAGACAGGTCATCAATAGCAAGATTGAATATCAAAAAGCTTTTGAGATTGCTCGAAAGATTGAAGGTTATCCTCGTCAGACCTCTATCCATGCGGCAGGAGTCGTTATGAGTGACCAAGATTTGACGGACTATATTCCTCTAAAATATGGTGAGGATATGCTCATCACCCAGTATGATGCTCATGGTGTTGAAGCCAATGGACTTCTAAAAATGGATTTCCTCGGTTTACGTAACCTGACTTTTGTCCAAAAAATGCAGGAATTGCTTGCGGAGTCAGAGGGTGTTCATCTAAAAATCGAAGAGATTGATCTGGAAGACAGTGAAACTTTAGCCCTCTTTGTAGCTGGAAATACCAAAGGTATTTTCCAATTTGAACAACCAGGAGCCATTCGACTCTTGAAACGAGTTCAGCCGCAAGTCTTTGAAGAGGTAGTAGCAACGACATCCCTCAATAGACCGGGGGCAAGTGATTATATTGATAATTTTGTCGCTCGTAAGCATGGTAAAGAAAAGGTGACGGTGTTAGACCCTGCCTTAGAAGACATCCTTTCATCAACCTACGGTATTATGCTCTATCAAGAGCAGGTCATGCAGGTAGCTCAACGCTTTGGAGGATTCAGTCTTGGTAAAGCCGACATTCTCAGACGTGCCATGGGTAAGAAAAATGCCAAAGAGATGCATCTGATGAAGGAAGATTTTATCACAGGAGCTATGAAATTGGGGCATACAGAAGAAAAGGCCAACCAAGTTTTTGCAGTGATGGAAAAGTTTGCAGGCTATGGATTTAACCGATCCCACGCTTATGCCTACTCAGCACTGGCATTCCAACTAGCTTATTTCAAGACACACTATCCTGCTATTTTCTTTCAAGTTATGTTGAACTATTCTAGCAGTGATTACATTGTAGATGCATTGCAGATGGGCTTTGAAGTAGCTCCCTTAGCAATAAACAGCGTTCCCTATCATGATAAAATTGCTCATAAGAAAATCTATCTTGGTCTAAAAGCCATTAAGGGAATGCCAAGAGATTTGTCTTACTGGATTATTGAAAATCGTCCTTTCTCAAGCATTGAAGATTTCGTCACACGTCTTCCCAAGAATTACAAGAAACTGTCGCTTCTAACGCCTTTGGTTGAACTGGGGCTTTTTGATGAATTTGACAAGAATCGTCAGAAAATCTTAGTGAACCTACCAAACTTATTTGTCTTTGTTGAGGAGTTGGGTGGACTCTTTGCGGATACAAATTATAGTTGGACTGAAGCTGATGATTTTACTGAGGCAGAGAAATTTTACAAAGAGCAGGAACTGATTGGGGTAGGTATCAGTCCCCATCCTCTCCAAACTCTTGCCAAACAAGCCCTATATCCGACCACTCCAATCACTAATCTAACCGAGGGAGCTCAAGCCACTCTCCTAGTTGAAGTGCAAAAGATTAAAGTGATTCGAACCAAGAAAGGCGAGAGTATGGCTTTTCTACAGGTTCATGATAGTAAGTCTCGGATGGATGTAACTGTATTTTCAGACCAATATAGAAAATTTGCTTCCAATTTATCCGAAGGGAAATTTTACTACATCAATGGCAAAGTTCAATCTCGAGATGGTCGTCTGCAAATGATTGCACAAGATTTGAAAGAAGCAGTGGCGGAACGATTCTGGATTCAAGTTAAAAATCATGAAAATGATAAAGAGATTTCAAATATCCTAGAACAATACAAAGGCCCAATCCCTGTCATTATCAGGTATGAAGAGGAAGGAAAAACGGTTGTTTCTACACAACATTATGTAAGAAAAGATTCTGCTCTAGAGGAAAAATTAGAGGGAATTGCTATGAAAACGATTTATCGCTAAAAATACGGAAAATAGAAGAATTTTCGATTTAAATGTGGTATAATCAGTAAGAATGTTAAAAGAAAAAGGAGCATAAACCAAATGAAACGTATTGCTGTTTTGACCAGTGGTGGAGACGCCCCTGGTATGAATGCTGCCATCCGTGCAGTAGTTCGTCAAGCAATCTCAGAAGGAATGGAAGTTTTTGGTATCTATGATGGGTACGCTGGTATGGTTGCCGGTGAAATTTATCCACTTGATGCTGCTTCAGTGGGAGACATCATTTCACGTGGTGGTACTTTCCTTCACTCTGCTCGTTACCCTGAGTTTGCACAACTTGAAGGCCAACTTAAAGGGATTGAGCAATTGAAAAAACACGGTATCGAAGGAGTCGTAGTTATCGGTGGAGACGGTTCTTATCACGGAGCTATGCGCTTGACGGAACATGGATTCCCAGCTATCGGACTTCCAGGAACTATTGATAACGATATCGTAGGGACTGATTTCACAATTGGATTTGATACTGCAGTTACGACTGCTATGGATGCGATTGATAAGATTCGTGATACGTCATCAAGTCACCGTCGTACTTTCGTTGTTGAAGTAATGGGACGTAACGCTGGCGATATCGCTCTTTGGGCAGGTATCGCAACTGGTGCTGACGAAATCATCATCCCTGAAGAAGACTTCAAGATGGAAGATATCGTTGCAAGCATCAAAGCTGGTTATGAATGTGGTAAGAAACACAACATCATCGTTTTGGCTGAGGGAGTTATGTCTGCGAATGAGTTTGGTAAGAAACTCAAGGAAGCTGGAGACACTAGTGACCTTCGTGTAACTGAACTTGGACACATCCAACGTGGTGGTTCACCAACCGCTCGTGACCGTGTATTGGCATCACGCATGGGTGCACACGCTGTTAAACTTCTTAAACAAGGAATCGGTGGTGTTGCTGTCGGTATTCGTAACGAGAAAATGGTTGAAAATCCAATTCTTGGAACAGCAGAAGAGGGAGCTTTGTTTAGCTTAACAGCTGATGGTAAAATTGTCGTTAACAACCCTCACAAAGCTGATCTTGAACTTTCTGACTTGAACAAGAACTTGTCATAATCAACTTTAACTAATCTGGTAAAATGACCATTAAAGGTCGAATTATATAAAGGAGTCACAAAAATCATGAACAAACGTGTAAAAATCGTTGCAACTTTGGGTCCTGCGGTTGAAATCCGTGGTGGTAAAAAATTCGGTGAAGACGGATACTGGGGTGAAAAACTTGACGTTGAAGCTTCAGCTCAAAATATTGCTAAATTGATTGAAGCAGGAGCAAACACTTTCCGTTTCAACTTCTCACACGGTGATCACCAAGAACAAGGTGAGCGTATGGCAACTGTTAAACTTGCTGAGAAACTTGCAGGTAAAAAAGTTGGTTTCCTTCTTGATACTAAAGGGCCTGAAATCCGTACAGAATTGTTTGAAGGTGACGCAAAAGAGTACTCTTACAAAACTGGTGAAAAAATCCGTGTTGCAACTAAACAAGGAATCAAATCAACTCGTGATGTGATTGCTTTGAACGTTGCTGGTGCTCTTGATATCTACGATGATGTTGAAGTTGGTCACCAAGTTTTGGTTGACGATGGTAAATTGGGTCTTCGTGTTTTCGCAAAAGACGATGCAACTCGTGAATTTGAAGTAGTCGTTGAAAATGACGGTATCATTGCTAAGCAGAAAGGTGTAAACATCCCTAACACTAAAATTCCTTTCCCAGCTCTTGCTGAACGTGATAACGATGATATCCGTTTCGGTTTGGAACAAGGTATCAACTTCATCGCGATTTCATTCGTACGTACTGCAAAAGACGTCGACGAAGTTCGTGCAATCTGTGAAGAAACTGGTAATGGTCACGTTCAATTGTTTGCAAAAATCGAAAACCAACAAGGTATCGATAACTTGGATGAAATCATTGAAGCTGCTGACGGTATCATGATCGCCCGTGGTGACATGGGTATCGAAGTACCATTCGAAATGGTTCCAGTTTATCAAAAAATGATCATCACTAAAGTGAACGCAGCAGGTAAAGTTGTTATCACAGCAACAAACATGCTTGAAACAATGACTGAAAAACCACGTGCAACTCGTTCAGAAGTATCAGACGTATTTAACGCTGTTATCGACGGAACTGACGCTACAATGCTTTCAGGTGAGTCTGCAAACGGTAAATACCCACTTGAGTCAGTAACAACAATGGCTACAATTGACAAGAACGCACAAACTCTTCTTAACGAATACGGACGTTTAAACTCAGATACATTCGAACGTAACTCTAAGACAGAAGTTATGGCTTCAGCTGTTAAAGATGCTACTAACTCAATGAACATCAAATTGGTTGTTACTCTTACTAAGACTGGTCACACAGCTCGTTTGATTTCTAAATACCGTCCAAATGCTGATATCTTGGCATTGACATTTGACGAATTAACAGAGCGTGGATTGATGTTGAACTGGGGTGTTATCCCGATGTTGACAGACACTCCATCATCAACTGATGACATGTTTGAAATTGCTGAACGTAAAGCAGTTGAAGCAGGTCTTGTACAATCTGGTGATGATATCGTTATCGTTGCTGGTGTACCAGTTGGAGAAGCTGTTCGTACAAACACAATGCGTATCCGCACAGTACGTTAATCTAACATTAAAACCTATCATTTCAGGCTGAAAAGCTTGAGTGATAGGTCTTTTTTTATCAAAATGAGATGGTATTTAGTAAATAGGAATGGGAAAAAACTGAAAATTATGGTATAATAGAACGAAAAGACCTTTTTAGTAAATTTTGAAAGAGTAAAACATGAGAAAAATTGTCATCAATGGTGGACGTCCATTGCAAGGTGAGATCACCATTAGTGGTGCTAAAAATAGTGTTGTAGCGCTTATTCCAGCTATTATCTTATCAGATGATATTGTCACTTTAGATTGCGTTCCAGATATTTCAGACGTTGCTAGTCTTGTCGAAATCATGGAGATTATGGGGGCGACTGTTAAGCGTTATGAGGATGTCTTGGAGATTGATCCAAGAGGTGTTCAAAACATTCCTATGCCTTATGGCAAGATTAATAGCTTGCGTGCTTCTTATTATTTCTACGGAAGTCTTTTAGGTCGCTTTGGTGAAGCTACAGTTGGCCTTCCTGGCGGATGTGATCTGGGACCTCGTCCAATTGACCTTCACTTAAAAGCCTTTGAAGCCATGGGTGCTAAGGTCAGCTATGAGGGAGATAATATGAATTTATCTGCTCAAGGTAAGGGACTTCATGGCGCAAGTATTTACATGGATACCGTCAGCGTTGGAGCAACGATTAACACGATGATTGCTGCGGTTAAAGCTAAGGGGCGTACTGTCATTGAAAATGCGGCTCGTGAACCGGAAATTATCGATGTTGCTACTCTTTTGAACAACATGGGGGCCCATATTCGTGGTGCAGGAACTGATATTATCATTATTGATGGTGTTGAGAAACTTCATGGAACTCGTCACCAAGTAATCCCAGACCGTATCGAAGCTGGAACCTATATTTCACTTGCTGCAGCGGTAGGAAAAGGAATTCGCATTAACAACGTTCTCTATGAACACTTAGAAGGGTTTATCGCCAAACTAGAGGAAATGGGCGTTCGTATGACGGTCTCAGAAGACAGCATCTTCGTTGAAGAACAGTCCGATTTGAGAGCCATCAATATCAAAACTGCACCCTATCCTGGGTTTGCAACTGATTTGCAACAGCCTATCACGCCACTTTTACTAACTGCCCAAGGTCGTGGAACCATTATTGATACGATTTATGAGAAACGTGTTAACCATGTCTTTGAGTTATCAAAAATGGATGCGGATATTACGACTACAAACGATCACATTATTTACAACGGTGGTCGTAACTTACACGGAGCAAGTGTAAAAGCTACAGACTTGCGAGCTGGTGCTGCACTTGTCATCGCTGGCTTGATGGCTCAAGGCCAGACTGAAATTACGAATATTGAGTTTATCCTTCGTGGCTACTCAGATATTATTGAAAAATTGCGTAGTCTTGGAGCGGATATTACACTCGTTGAAGACTAAGCCGTTGAGGTGATTATGAATATTTGGACCAAATTAGCAATGTTTTCTTTTTTTGAAACGGAGCGCTTGTATTTGCGTCCTTTCTTTTTTAGTGACAGTCAAGCGTTTTTCGAGATTGCTTCAAACCCTGAGAATTTACAGTTTATTTTTCCCAGTCAAGCAAGTTTGGAAGAAAGTCAGTACGCCCTTGCTAACTATTTTATGAAGAATCCTCTGGGTGTTTGGGCAATTTGTCTCCAAGGAAATCAGGAAATGATTGGCTCTATTAAATTTGAAAGAATCGATGAAATCAAAAAAGAAGCAGAAATTGGTTACTTCTTAAAAAAGGATTCTTGGTCACAAGGTTATATGACAGAAGTAGTTACCAAACTATGTCAGCTTTCATTTGAAGAATTTGGTTTAAAACAATTATCCATCATCACTCATCTGGAGAATCAAGCTAGTCAAAAAGTAGCCTTAAAATCGGGCTTTAGCCTCGTCCGACAGTTTAAGGGGAGCGATCGCTATACACGAAAAATGAGGGACTATCTTGAATTTCGATACATAAAAGGAGAATTCAATGAGTAAACACCAGGAAATTTTGTCCTATCTGGAAGAGTTACCAATTGGGAAGAGAGTTAGTGTACGCAGTATTTCCAATCACCTAGGTGTTAGTGACGGAACAGCCTATCGGGCTATCAAAGAAGCTGAAAATCGTGGCATCGTTGAAACTCGGCCACGTAGTGGAACCATTCGAGTCAAGTCCCAGAAAGTGGCTATTGAGAGGCTAACCTATGCTGAAATTGCTGAAGTCACCTCCTCTGAAGTTTTAGCTGGTCAGGAAGGGCTGGAGAGAGAGTTTAGCAAATTCTCCATTGGGGCTATGACAGAGCAAAATATCCTGTCCTATCTCCATGATGGCGGTCTTTTGATTGTAGGTGACCGTACTCGTATTCAACTTTTAGCCTTGGAAAATGAAAATGCAGTCCTCGTTACGGGTGGTTTTCATGTCCAAGATGATGTTCTTGAGTTGGCTAATAAAAAAGGGATTCCAGTTCTAAGAAGTAAACATGATACTTTCACAGTAGCGACCATGATTAACAAAGCTCTCTCAAATGTTCAAATCAAAACCGATATTCTGACAGTCGAGAAGCTCTATCGTCCCAGTCACGAGTATGGTTTTTTGAGAGAAACGGATACAGTCAAAGACTATCTAGACTTGGTTCGTAAGAACAGAAGTAGTCGTTTCCCAGTCATTAACCAACACCAAGTGATTGTTGGAGTTGTTACCATGCGTGACGCAGGAGACAAGTCTCCCAGTACAACGATTGACAAGGTGATGACGCGAAGTATCTTTGTAACAGGCTTAGCGACCAATATTGCCAATGTCAGTCAACGAATGATTGCAGAAGACTTTGAGATGGTTCCCGTTGTCAGAAGTAACCAAACTTTACTCGGTGTCGTAACAAGACGAGATGTCATGGAAAAGATGAGTCGTTCCCAAGTTTCTGCTTTGCCGACTTTCTCCGAGCAAATCGGGCAAAAACTTTCTTATCATCATGATGAAGTCGTCATTACTGTTGAGCCCTTCATGTTGGAAAAAAATGGGGTTCTTGCTAATGGAGTCTTGGCTGAAATCCTCAACCATATGACCCAAGACCTCGTTGTGAATAGTGGACGTAATCTCATCATTGAACAGATGTTGATTTATTTCTTGCAGGCTGTACAGATAGATGATACTCTGCGGATTCAGGCTCGTATTATTCACCACACGAGGCGCTCAGCTATTATTGATTATGATATTTATCATGGGCATCAGATTGTTTCAAAAGCAAATGTTACGGTTAAAATTAATTAGAATCTAGGAGAAAAAATGATAACTTTAAAATCAGCACGTGAAATCGAAGCCATGGACAAGGCTGGTGATTTCCTAGCAAGTATCCATATCGGCTTACGTGATTTGATTAAGCCAGGCGTGGATATGTGGGAAGTTGAAGAGTACGTTCGTCGACGTTGTAAAGAGGAAAATTTCCTTCCTTTACAGATTGGAGTAGATGGTGCAGTCATGGATTACCCTTATGCCACTTGTTGCTCTCTCAACGACGAAGTAGCTCACGCTTTTCCACGTCATTACATCTTGAAAGATGGCGATTTGCTCAAGGTTGATATGGTACTGGGAGGTCCGATTGCCAAATCCGACCTTAATGTATCTAAACTCAACTTCAACAATGTTGAGCAAATGAAAAAATACACCCAAAGTTATACTGGTGGTTTAGCAGACTCATGCTGGGCTTATGCGGTTGGTACACCGTCTGAAGAAGTGAAAAACTTGATGGACGTGACCAAGGAAGCTATGTATATAGGGATTGAGAAAGCAGTTCTTGGCAATCGCATCGGTGATATCGGTGCGGCCATTCAAGAATACGCTGAAAGTCGCGGTTATGGTGTCGTACGTGATTTGGTTGGTCATGGTGTTGGTCCAACTATGCACGAAGAGCCAATGGTTCCTAACTACGGTATAGCAGGCCGTGGGCTCCGTCTCCGTGAAGGAATGGTACTAACCATTGAACCCATGATCAATACTGGTGACTGGGAAATTGATACAGATATGAAGACTGGCTGGGCTCATAAGACTATAGATGGTGGCCTGTCTTGCCAATATGAACACCAGTTTGTGATTACTAAAGACGGTCCTGTTATTTTGACTAGTCAAGGTGAAGAAGGAACGTATTAAAATAAAGGAGCTTAGCTCCTTTTTTTGTGTCAAATTTAGTCAAAATAAATAAACGTAGCAGACTTCTTACAAATTTATTCTTTTGTAGTAAAATAGGATTAGAATTTTGAGAAAGTAGGTAATTCGTTGGAGTCGATTATATTTCTAGTATCCGTTTTTTTAGCAGGTATTCTGTCCTTCTTTTCACCCTGCATCTTTCCTTTGCTACCTGTCTATGCTGGTATTTTACTGGATGATCAGGGAAATTCGAAAAGCTTTCGCTTTTTTGGAAGAGACGTTGCATGGTCAGGATTAGTTCGGACCTTGTGTTTTATTGCAGGAATCTCCCTCATTTTCTTTATTTTAGGATTTGGAGCTGGATTCCTAGGGCACATGCTCTATGCAGACTGGTTTCGTTATGTTATGGGATCATTCATTATCCTTTTGGGTCTTCACCAGATGGAAATCTTGCATTTCAATAAACTGGAGGTTCAAAAGACAGTCACCTTCAAACAATCCAAGTCGAATCACTATCTGTCAGCCTTTTTACTTGGGATAACCTTTAGTTTTGGTTGGACCCCTTGTATCGGACCAGTCTTAAGTTCAGTCTTGGCCCTAGCAGCTTCAGGTGGCAATGGTGCTTGGCAAGGAGCCGTGTTAACATTAGTATACACATTGGGAATGGCCCTTCCTTTCATTGTTTTGGCCCTGGCTTCGGGCTGGATTATGCCCTATTTTAGTAAATTAAAACCTCATATGATCCTACTAAAGAAAATCGGGGGAGCTTTGATTATTTTGATGGGATTATTATTAATGCTAGGGCAGTTAAATGCCTTATCAGGAATTCTTGGATAAAAGGAGAAAAAGATGAAAAAAGTTATTTTTGCTGGATTGAGCCTCATGTCTCTATTCTTGTTGATTGCCTGTGGTGAAAAAGAAACCAAACAGACAAGCAGTCCAAAACAACCTGCTGTACAACAAATCGCAGTCGGTAAGGATGCACCAGACTTCACCCTGCAGTCTATGGATGGCAAAGAGGTCAAATTATCAGACTATAAGGGCAAAAAAGTCTATTTGAAATTCTGGGCTTCTTGGTGTGGACCATGTAAAAAAAGCATGCCTGAGTTGATGGAACTAGCTGCCAAACAAGATCGAGACTTTGAAATCTTGAGTGTCATTGCACCTGGTTTACAAGGTGAAAAAACAGTTCAAGACTTTCCAAAATGGTACCAAGAACAAGGCTACAAGGATATTCCAGTTCTATATGATACGCAAGCAACTACCTTCCAAGCCTACCAAATTCGTAGTATTCCAACAGAATACTTGATTGACAGTCAAGGTAAAATCGGAAAAATCCAATTTGGTGCTATTAGCAACGCTGATGCAGAAGCGGCTTTTAAAGAAATGAAATAAAGAAAAAATCGCGATTATTCGCGATTTTTTTATAGTTTTTCATTGATAAAGCGGATAAATTGATTCCACCAAACCTTCAAAAAGAAGGCTTTTTCTACTTTCTTTTCAGAAACCATTTCAAAAGATGGTTTGTCGGAAGTGAGATAGCCCTGGCCGACCAAATCCTGATCATCATAGGTCAGAGTACCAACAACCTTTCCTTCTTCTAGTGGAGCCATTTCTGATGTTGATTTTGGTGTGAATTGGAGGGCTGGTGTAGTACCGCTTCCGATGCGTTGGACGATGGAAATATCTGACTTAGCGACAGCTGTCACATTGTCTTCCTTACCATCAAGAACTGTTACTTTACTATCGTTGTAAGCTTCACCTTTCTGAACGACAGTTTTTAAGGCAAAGTTTGCAGAAATATAATCTAAAAGTGCTGAAGTAGCAGTAAAACGTGCATAAGGGTTGGTATCTTGTTGATCTGCATTCAAAACAACCGTAATAATACGCATCCCTTTCTCAACAGTTGTTCCCACGAATGAAGCACCAGCTTTATCAGTAGTACCTGTCTTTAGTCCATCAATACCACCACGATAGGCAGGCATTCCCTCCAACATATAGTTGGTTGAGTGGATTTCAAGTCCTGCAAAGGTAGAAGTTGGTTTTTTTGTGATTTCCAAAACTTGAGGATAATCTCGGATGAGGTTACGAGCGACGATTGCAACATCGTAGGCACTCAACTTGTTTTCATCGTCTTTTTTAGAACCAGGATAGATATTATCGCCAAGGGTCTCATTATTTAAACCAGTAGTGTTTACAATAGTTGCATCTTGAATTCCCCATTCAAGAAGTTTAGCCCTCATCTTGTCTACAAAGTCTTTCTCAGAACCAGCAATCTTTTCTGCTAGCGCAATCGCAGCGCTGTTAGCACTGGATACCATTGTAGCCTCTAATAGCTGTTCAACAGTATAATTTCGAGCTTCCATAGGGACGTTACTCGCCTCAGAATTAGTTGTAAGTTTGTAAGGATAGTCCGAAATATCAACAGGTGTAGATAGGCTGATAGTTCCTTGTTCCAGAGCTTCATAGACCAGATAAACTGTAACCAGTTTTGTAATAGAAGCAATTTCTACAGGCTGATTTGCATCTTTTTCATAGAGGATTTTTCCAGTTGTAGCCTCGACAGCAATAGCATGTTTAGCAGCAACATCAAACTCCTGAGCAGAAACAGTAGAAGCTGTTCCAAAAACCAAAAGTGTCATAAAAGATAAAATTATTTTTTTCATATTAGCTTTATTTTATCATAAAGAAAAAAAATATTCTCGCTTTTTTACTAAAGCCATCTTATCTTTTTCAGAAATATGGTAAAATAGAGAGAAGGAGGATACCTATGTTCCGTAGAAACAAATTATTTTTTTGGACAGCTGAAATTTTATTATTAACACTGATTTTCTATCTTTGGAGAGAAATGGGAGCCATTATTACTCCCTTTGTGACGGTTGTGAATACCATCATGATTCCATTTTTGCTTGGTGGATTTTTTTACTACATTACAAATCCAGTCGTTACTTTCTTAGAAAAGAGATGTAAGATCAATCGTCTAATAGGTGTCTTGGTCACTCTTTGTGCCTTGATTGGTGCTATCGTTGTGGGGGTCGTTTATCTCTTGCCGATTTTGATTAATCAGTTGACCAGCTTGATTATTTCTAGTCAAAACATCTATAGTAGACTACAAGATTTGATCATCGATTTGTCCATGAATCCAGTCTTCCAAAATATTGATATTCAACAAACAATTCAACAACTGAATCTCTCCTATGTGGATATCCTCCAGAATATCCTTAATAGCGTCAGCAACAGTTTAGGAAGCGTTCTTTCAGCCTTGTTTAGTACAGTTCTGATTCTCATTATGACCCCTGTATTCTTGATTTATTTCTTGTTGGATGGTCATAAGTTGCTACCAATGTTGGAACGTACCGTCTTAAAACATGACAAATTGAATCTTTCTAGCCTTTTAACCAATCTCAATACAACCATAGCGCGCTATATCAGTGGAATTGCGATTGATGCGGTTATTATTGGATGTTTAGCTTATATTGGCTATAGCGTTATCGGATTAAAGTACGCCTTAGTTTTTGCTATTTTCTCTGGAATCGCAAATTTAATTCCTTATGTTGGTCCAAGTATTGGCTTGATTCCAATGGTGATTGCCAATGTGTTCACGGATCCTCATCGTATGTTGATTGCGGTTGCTTATATGCTTATTATTCAACAGATTGACGGAAATGTTCTCTATCCACGTATCGTTGGAGGAGTTATGAAAGTACATCCGATTACGATTTTGGTGCTCCTCTTACTGTCAAGTAATATCTACGGTGTCATAGGGATGGTCGTAGCAGTACCTACTTACTCCATTTTTAAAGAAATTACTAAGTTCCTAGCGAAATTATATGAAAACCATAAAGAAGCTAAGGAACTGGAAAAAACAGAATCAAATTAAAATCAGGGAAACCTGATTTTTTTGATGAAAATATTATCTCCCAAACAAAGATAAGTTTGAATTCATATTGCCATAAAGAAGCAGAGGAACAGGATTTGATAAGATTTAGATTAATTCACAAAATATGTGTAAAACACTTGCAATTTAGCAGAAATTTGATAAAATAGTAAGGAAAGTTAGACTGTATTGCCTACTGTCTATCTATAAAATATATTTTATTGGAGGCTTTTACTCAAATGGCAAAAGAAAAATACGATCGTAGTAAACCACACGTTAACATTGGTACTATCGGACACGTTGACCACGGTAAAACTACTTTGACTGCAGCTATCACAACTGTATTGGCACGTCGCTTGCCTTCAGCAGTTAACCAACCTAAAGACTATGCGTCTATCGATGCTGCTCCAGAAGAACGCGAACGCGGTATCACTATCAACACTGCGCACGTTGAGTACGAAACTGAAAAACGTCACTACGCTCACATCGACGCTCCAGGACACGCGGACTACGTTAAAAACATGATCACTGGTGCCGCTCAAATGGACGGAGCTATCCTTGTAGTAGCTTCAACTGACGGACCAATGCCACAAACTCGTGAGCACATCCTTCTTTCACGTCAGGTTGGTGTTAAACACCTTATCGTCTTCATGAACAAAATTGACTTGGTAGACGACGAAGAATTGCTTGAATTGGTTGAAATGGAAATCCGTGACCTCTTGTCAGAATACGACTTCCCAGGTGACGATCTTCCAGTTATCCAAGGTTCAGCTCTTAAAGCTCTTGAAGGTGACTCTAAATACGAAGACATCATCATGGAATTGATGAACACTGTTGATGAGTACATCCCAGAACCAGAACGTGACACTGAAAAACCATTGCTTCTTCCAGTCGAAGACGTATTCTCAATCACTGGACGTGGTACAGTTGCTTCAGGACGTATCGACCGTGGTACTGTTCGTGTCAACGACGAAATCGAAATCGTTGGTATCAAAGAAGAAACTCAAAAAGCAGTTGTTACTGGTGTTGAAATGTTCCGTAAGCAACTTGACGAAGGTCTTGCCGGAGATAACGTAGGTGTCCTTCTTCGTGGTGTTCAACGTGACGAAATCGAACGTGGACAAGTTATCGCTAAACCAGGTTCAATCAACCCACACACTAAATTTAAAGGTGAAGTCTATATCCTTACTAAAGAAGAAGGTGGACGTCACACTCCATTCTTCAACAACTACCGTCCACAATTCTACTTCCGTACTACTGACGTTACAGGTTCAATCGAACTTCCTGCAGGTACTGAAATGGTAATGCCTGGTGATAACGTGACTATCGACGTTGAGTTGATCCACCCAATCGCCGTAGAACAAGGTACTACATTCTCTATCCGTGAGGGTGGACGTACTGTTGGTTCAGGTATGGTTACAGAAATCGAAGCTTAATTCGATTAAGTTCCCAGAAGAACAATTATTTAAGTCAGACACTAAAAGAATCTTGCCTTGCAAGGTTCTTTTTTTCTTATTCTTACTCTATTTGAAGTGCTTCTACTCTAGCAGTATAATCGTTTTTTTGGTATAATAAAAGTTATGGAAATCGAAAAAACCAATCGTATGAACGCCCTTTTTGAATTTTATGCGGCGCTTTTGACAGACAAGCAGATGAACTATATTGAACTTTATTATGCTGATGATTATAGTCTTGCTGAGATTGCTGAGGAGTTCGGTGTCAGTCGTCAGGCTGTCTATGACAATATCAAGCGTACGGAAAAGATTCTAGAAGATTATGAGATGAAATTGCACATGTATTCGGACTACATTGTCCGCAGTCAGATTTTTGACCAGATCTTGGAGCGTTATCCCAAGGATGACTTTCTGCAGGAGCAGATAGAAATTTTAACAAGTATTGATAATAGAGAATAAGAGGAAGAAAAATGGCATTTGAAAGTTTAACAGAACGTTTACAGAACGTCTTTAAAAATCTACGTAAAAAAGGAAAAATATCTGAGGCTGATGTCCAGGAAGCGACCAAAGAGATTCGTTTGGCCTTGCTGGAAGCCGACGTTGCTTTGCCTGTTGTAAAGGACTTTATCAAGAAGGTTCGTGAACGTGCAATCGGACATGAGGTCATTGATACCCTCAATCCTGCCCAACAGATTATCAAAATCGTTGATGAGGAACTCACAGCCGTTTTAGGTTCTGATACAGCTGAGATTATCAAGTCACCAAAAATTCCAACCATTATCATGATGGTCGGTTTACAGGGGGCTGGTAAAACAACCTTTGCTGGTAAGCTGGCTAATAAACTCAAGAAGGAAGAAAATGCACGTCCTTTGATGATTGCGGCAGATATTTATCGTCCAGCAGCCATCGATCAGTTGAAAACACTTGGACAACAAATTGATGTTCCTGTCTTTGCACTTGGAACAGAAGTGCCTGCTGTTGAAATTGTTCGCCAAGGTTTGGAGCAAGCGCAAGCCAACCATAACGACTATGTCTTGATTGATACGGCAGGTCGATTGCAGATTGATGAGCTCTTGATGAACGAGCTTCGTGACGTTAAGGCCTTAGCCCAACCAAACGAAATCCTCCTTGTCATTGATGCCATGATCGGTCAGGAAGCGGCTAATGTTGCCCGTGAGTTTAATGCTCAGTTGGAAGTAACTGGTGTCATCCTTACCAAGATTGATGGAGACACACGTGGTGGTGCGGCTCTGTCTGTTCGTCATATCACTGGTAAACCAATCAAGTTCACTGGTACGGGTGAAAAGATTACAGATATCGAAACCTTCCACCCAGACCGTATGTCAAGCCGTATCCTTGGTATGGGGGATATGTTGACCTTGATTGAGAAAGCTTCTCAGGAATACGATGAGCAAAAAGCCCTTGAAATGGCTGAGAAGATGCGTGAAAACACCTTTGATTTCAATGATTTCATCGATCAATTGGATCAGGTGCAAAACATGGGGCCAATGGAAGACTTACTCAAGATGATTCCAGGTATGGCTAACAATCCTGCCCTTCAAAATATGAAGGTGGATGAGCGTCAGATTGCGCGCAAACGTGCCATCGTATCTTCCATGACACCTGAAGAACGTGAAAATCCTGATCTGTTAAATCCAAGTCGTCGCCGTCGTATCGCTGCTGGTTCTGGTAATACCTTTGTCGAAGTCAATAAATTTATCAAGGACTTTAACCAGGCTAAACAGCTCATGCAAGGTGTCATGTCTGGAGATATGAATAAAATGATGAAGCAAATGGGAATCAATCCCAATAACCTTCCTAAAAATATGCCAAATATGGGAGGAATGGATATGTCTGCCCTTGAAGGCATGATGGGACAGGGTGGCATGCCGGATATGTCAGCTCTCGGAGGAGCAGGAATGCCAGATATGAGCCAGATGTTTGGTGGTGGACTAAAAGGTAAAATCGGTGAATTTGCCATGAAACAGTCTATGAAACGCATGGCCAACAAAATGAAAAAAGCGAAGAAAAAACGCAAATAAAAAAGGGAAGCAGAAGTGCTTTCCTTTTTGTTATAAAATATGTGCTTTCTATGATTAGGCAATTTTCTTACTCGAAAAATGACTAAATAGAAAGAATGATTTCAAATCCATGCATCCATTCAGATTTTACTGTGATTTCGATTTTTAAAGCATCTGCTAATTGTTTGACCAGATAGAGACCCATGCCTGTTGATTTTTTCCTTATGTCTCCTGAATCACCTGTAAAACCTTTTTCAAAGATATGAGGGAGGTCGCAAGCTTTAACTCCGCAGCCATTATCCCTAATAATCAGACTTGTGCGCCCCTTGTCACTTAACATAGAAATCTTGAGTTCTGGCTTGTCAGAACTATATTTAAGGGCGTTGGCTAGGATTTGAGAGAGGATAAATTCAAAACTGCGTTGATCGGTATAGCAGATTCCTTGTATGTTTTCTACCTTAATCGTAAATTTCTTTTCTTTGAGCAAGGGATCAAAGTTTTCCAAAAGATCCTGAATACACTCTTGGAGGTCGACATCTTCAAATAGAAAATCATTTTTTTCACTTTTCACCCTGTAATAGAATAGTATCTGTGATACTATTCCTTGGATTTGATTTTTCACATAGTCCAACTTAAAAGTTGTATCCTTTGGCAACTGGTCACTTTGGTTGTCCAAAAGGAGGGAAAGAAGCGATAGAGGAAGTTTGATTTCATGAGCCCATTTTTCAACATAGTCCTCATAGTCGGCTAGTAATGAGTTGAGCTTTCCTATTTCCGCTTGCCTTTGGTAAAGCGCATTTGCGATTTCTTCGATGCTTTCTTTCTCTGAGACAGTTGATAAACGCAATAATTCTATCTCCGTATCCATCTTAGGATTGGCTATGAAAGCCTTATAAGCAGTTGCTTTTTTTCTTTCTTTTCTTATAAGTAGGAATGACAGGATAAAAAAGAGCAGGATGGTAGCTAAAAGATAGAGTAGGATGAGGACTTGAAACTTTTTCACGTCTGAAAGCCAAAGCAGGATAGCTGTGAATAGATCAAATGCTAAAAGAACAAGTAACCAGGGCAGATAGGTAGCCAAATATTTAAGATTCTGTTTCATCTGGATTTACCTCTTCTAGCTTGTAACCAATACCTCTGACGGACTTGACTTGAAGTGCAATACCAGCATGTTTCATCACCTTTTTGAGCCTTGCAATGTTTACTTGAAGGGCATTTTCATCGATGAACTCAGTTGTATTCCACAGTTTCATGCTTAGTTCTTCTTTTGTGACGACAGAATCAGTTGCCACTAATAAGGTTTCTAACAATTTTCCTTGATTTTGGGGGAGTAAAATCGAGTGTCCATTTATATAAAGGGTATAGGTCTGTCTATCCAGCAGGAAATTATCTTTTTCAAGTAGATTTTGTCTGCCTTCATAGCGTTTTAAGATATTTTCTATACGTGCCAAAAATCTTTCTTTCTTGAAAGGCTTTGTTAAGTACTCGTCTGCCCCTAATTTCAGAGCGAAGATTTCATCTTTTAATTGTTCACGAGAGGTGAGAACCAATATGGGCACAGAGCGTTTTGACTTGAGATTTTTACAAATTTGAAAGCCATTTTCTCCTGGTAAATTCAAATCCAGTATGATTAGATCTGTATCGTATTGCAGCACTTGCTGGCTTGTATCTTTGAAGTCAGTCAACTTATCAACTTGATAACCCGCTTTCTCTAACAAGATGACAATTTCATCTCTAATCAAGGCTTCATCTTCAATAACCAGAATATGCTTCATATCAGCCCCTCCTTTTCCTATTTTATTCTACCTTATTCATCTCTTTTGGGTTCCATTAATGACAACAAGTACTTGTTGCTATTTTTCTTTACAATTCTGATATAGATGACTTCAAATCCAGCTAAGAGCAGTACTATCAGCATTGCTGTCATAAATTTCTGCCCCATGACCATTCTTGCGCTAGCGGGCACTATTCCTGTGAGGAGGGAGCTCACTCCGAAGCTACTACTGATAAGTGCAAGGGCTATTGGTAGACCGAAATACCAGTTGATTTGCTTTTCTGACGATTTACAAAGAGTTTCGTAGTTGGCTCCGAGATGGATCAAGGTTTGGTATCGTCTGTAGGATTGTCTTTGTCCCATCAAAAACTGAACGCCAATGATTGTATTAGCGACAACAAGGAAGATGATAGCCAGATAGATAGTGATATAGCTGGCAGAGATAATGTAAAATAATTGTCTTCCCATATTTTGTATATAGCTTTCATAACCAAGAGAGGTTTGATTTAGCTTTTCATTGGTATCTGAGATAGCTCTCATCAGGCCTTTTTCCTTGACCAGCTCAGGAGTTAAGATACCGCTGACATAGTTCGAGTAGCGACTGTCTGTATAGTTCATAAAGACTTCATCTGGGACTATGAGGGCAACAGAGAGGGTGATTTCACGATCCGTTACAATCGGTAAATACTCCACTTCTCCAATCAATTTTACATCATTTCCCATGACTTTGATTTTAGGGTTTGTCTTTAGGACAGAGTTGACGAGACTTTCATCTGGGAGAAAATCTTTCCCCATATACAAGTAGGCTTCCTTGCTAGTTAATTCTAGAGGAGGGAGATTGGCAACCTTTCTAAGTTCATTGTATTCGGAAACTGGTATGAGGTGGGAAGTAGTAGACTGTTTAAATCTTTGAAGCAAAATTTCCTTGTTCTTGCTGCCTTTTTGCTTTTTCAACTCCTGGATGATCTCTTCGAAGGCTACGGACTCGTTTTCTTTTGGTTTCCCGACTTTGATTTGTAGAATCTTTGAAAACTGTGATGCTAGTCCTTTAGCTTCAAGCTCTTTTTTAACTGTATTCACATCAAGATTTTCATCTGTTTCCTGCTTGCTACCTCTAAATGTATAATCCAATACGTGGGTTTGATTGCCTGAATTGCCACTTGCAATAGCAACACCTGCTCCAAAGAGGCATAAGGCAGAGAAGATTAAGAGGGAGCAGATGGCCAGTATAGTTGAGCGCTGGATAACTAATTCCTGAATCTGTCTAAAATTATAGGCATGAAGTTTTCGATTGTTTCCAAGCTTGACCAAAAAGTCTATAAATAAACGCATACCAAAGAAGAGGAGGATAGTTCCAAAAGTTCCCAAGAGAACAGTGAAGCCCATGGTTATGACACTTTCCCAAGCTCGTCTACTCATCCCCAAGTAATAGGCTGTTCCGAGAAGCAAGATTCCGAGGACGGAAGCAAGAAGGTATACCCCCTTGGGAAGTAGTTTCTTCATCCCAGAAGGAGAATAGGATAGCAGGTTTCCTATTTCCTTATTGGCTGTTTTTGCACTTAAAAGAACAAAGACGACTAATTTAACAGCTAGGAAGCCGATGACTGTATAGAGTAGAGCTGTAGTAGATAGAGAAAATTGATGTTCAATAATCCCCAACCCAACAATTTTGGCTGTTATTAGACTAATTAGTTCCGAAATTAAGATGGCAATAGGAAGGCCTATTCCAAGAGCAAGGATGCTGTTTCTCAAATCCTCGAGTAGGAGCAGCAAGAACAGTTTGCTTCTTCTCATTCCCAGTGTGAGATAGACACCAAATTCATGTTTTCTTCTTTCCATCTGCATACTGCTTGCGAAGTAGACTAGAAAAAAGAGGATAAAGAGCGTTGCTACATAAAGAATAGGAATCATGCTAAAGAGTTTGTTTACAGCGTCACTTTCTATTTGTTTTAGAAAGATTATCACATCTTGATGGGACAAAGAAAGGATGATGTAAAAGGAGATAATAGAAAGAACCATGGAACTGAAGTACAAGCCATTATTTTTTCGATCTCTCTTGCTATTTCTTGAGACTAATTTAGAAAACATTGCCATCACCTCCAGCTAGGGCTGCCATGACCTTTAGTATTCTTTGGTAGAAGTCTTCTTGACTTTCTCTTGGATAATCGCGACGGATTTCATGGAATAGTTTTCCGTCTTGGATAAACAAGATGCGGTTGCAAAAGCTGGCTGCGACGGAATCGTGGGTCACCATGAGAATGGTGGTTTCTTCCACTTGATTCATTTCGGATAATTTTTGCATCAAAATGGTCGCATTTTTTGAATCCAAAGCCCCAGTGGGCTCATCCGCAAATACAATCTTAGGGTCTAAAATCAAGGCACGAGTAGCAGCTACCCTTTGCCGTTGACCACCTGATAATTGAGAAGGGAACTTATCCAGAAGTTCAGAAATATCCAGATATTGGGAAAGCAATTCTAACCGAACCTTGCTTTCGTTGGCATCGACCTTGTGCAAAGACAAGGGGAGTAAAATATTTTCTTTGGCTGTAAGATTGTCCAAGAGCTCAAAATTCTGGAAGAGATAGCCAATTTCCTTGCCTCTATAATCTGCTAATTGGCTCCCTTTTAACTGACCTAAATCTTTTTCTTGCATTTGAATAGAGCCGTCAGTTGGCTTGATGATTGTGGCGAGACAGTTAAGGAGGGTTGTTTTCCCAGAACCGCTACTCCCCATAATTCCTAAGAACTCACCTTTTACAACCTGAAAAGATATGCCGTTCAAGGCCTTGGTGATATTCGGCTCTTTTCCATAATGCTTTTTTAATGATTCTACTCGTAAAATTGTTTCCATGTGAAACACCTCCATCTTTCGTTACTTTCATTATAGTATGAATCAGAGTAGAATAACACTTACGGATGATGTAAGAAATCTTTATCGTTGACTTCTATGGTCAGTTTATTGGACTTATACTTACTATATTATAGCATGATTTTAGGGATTTAAAAAGGGGAGTTGAAGCTCAAGGACTTTCCATATTACAAAAAATTCTGATTTTGAAAATATGAAAGAAAAAGCCTTAGAAACATTGATTTCTAGGGCTTTTTAAAATCATTAACTTTATTCCCACTCAACGGTTGCAGGTGGTTTACTTGTAATGTCGTAGACGATACGGTTAACGTGATCCACTTCATTTACGATACGTACAGAAATCTTTTGAAGGACTTCCCAAGGAATCTTGGCAAAGTCAGCTGTCATACCATCGATAGAAGTGATAGCACGAATGGCAATCGTGTAGTCATAAGTACGACCATCACCCATAACACCAACTGAACGAACGCCTGTGTTGACAGTGAAATATTGCCAGATATCACGGTCAAGTCCAGCTTTAGCGATTTCTTCACGAAGGATAGCATCAGACTCACGAACAGTTTCTAGTTTTTCTTCAGTGATTTCACCCATGACACGGATAGCGAGACCTGGTCCTGGGAATGGTTGGCGCCATACGATGTGGTCTGGCATACCAAGCTCTGTACCGAGGGCACGGACTTCGTCTTTATAAAGAGTGTTCAATGGCTCAATCAATTCAAACTGCATGTCTTCTGGAAGACCACCAACATTGTGGTGTGATTTGATGGTTTGAGCAGTATCTGTACCAGACTCAATCACGTCAGTGTAAAGCGTTCCCTGAGCAAGGAATTTTACATCTTTTAGCTTACTAGCTTCGTCATCAAAGACATAAACAAACTCGTTTCCGATGATTTTACGTTTTTGCTCAGGATCAGAAACACCTGCAAGTTTATCAAGGAATCGTTTAGCAGCGTCTGCTTTAACGATATTCAAACCAAACTTACCACCAAGCATGTCCATAACTTGGTCAGCCTCTCCCTTACGGAGAAGACCGTGGTCTACAAAGATACAGATTAATTGATCACCGATTGCTTTCTGGAGAAGAACGCCAACAACAGAAGAGTCAACACCACCTGATAGGCCGAGAAGAACACGCTTGTCACCTACAGTTTCACGGATTTTTTTGATCTGCATATCGATGAAGTTGTCCATTGACCAGTCGCCTTTAGCCTGACAGATGTTAAGGGCAAAGTTGCGAAGGATATCATTCCCGTATACAGAATGGCGAACTTCTGGGTGGAATTGGATACCATAGATGTGCTTGTCAGGGTTTTCAATAGCTGCATAAGGACAGTCAGCAGAAGTTCCAGTACGAACAAAATCAGCTGGAATCTCTGTAACAGCATCGCCATGGCTCATCAAAACAATCTGTTCTTCAGGAGTCCCTTCAAAGAGGGCAGAAGTGGTATGGGTAAGTGGTGATTGGCCATACTCTCGGTTACCAGCATCACCTGCAGGGACAACTTTTCCTCCAAGTTTATGAGTTAAAAGTTGCATACCATAGCATATTCCTAAAATTGGAATGCCAAGTTCAAAAATTTCTGGGTCAATGTCAAATGAACCATCTTCGTATACAGAGTTTGGTCCACCAGAGAGGATGATCCCTACAGGGTTAATCGCACGAACCTCTGCGGCTGAGATTTTGTGACTTTTTAACTCTGAAAAAACACCGATTTCACGAATACGGCGTGAAATTAGCTGGTTGTATTGGCTACCATAGTCCAGCACGATGATTTTTTCGACATCTTGCAAATCAGTTGAAATGTTGCTCATCTTTTTCCTTTCTCAAAAGAAATATCTTTTTCAATATTCTATCACAAATAGGGGCGAATTACCAACTAAACAAGGCAAAGTTTGACTTTTTCTTAGCAAATACGGTACAATGGAGAAAATAAAGAAAAGAAGTGAGAATCATGTTACCAGCTTATATGAAAATCCACGATCAGATCAAGAAGGATATAGATGAGCATCATTGGAAAATCGGAGAGAGGCTTCCAAGTGAGCGAGATTTAGCTGAACAGTTTCAAGTTAGCCGGATGACATTACGCCAAGCTATCTCTCTCTTGGTCGAGGAAGGAGTTTTGGAGCGTCGTGTAGGAAGTGGAACCTTTGTCTCTAGCACTCGTGTCCAAGAAAAAATGCGAGGAACAACCAGTTTTACGGAGATTGTCAAATCTCAGGGGAAAGTACCTTCCAGCCAACTCATTTCTTACAGAAGAACTATTCCAAATGAGCAAGAGATCGCAAAGCTGGGGATTACTCCAACAGAGAATATTATCCGTATGGAACGGGTGCGTTACGCTGACCAAGTTCCACTAGTCTATGAAGTCGCATCCATTCCTGAGAAATTTATTAAGGATTTCAAAAAAGAAGAAATCACCAGTCACTTCTTTCAAACCTTGCAGCAGTATGGCTACCGGATTGGCAAATCTCAACAGACCATTTATGCGAGATTGGCTAAGGAAAAGATTGCTGACTATCTAGAAGTCGAAAAGGGGCATGCGATTTTAGCATTGACTCAGGTTTCTTATCTTGAAGATGGGACAGCTTTCGAATATGTAAAGAGTCAATACGTGGGTGAACGCTTTGAATTTTATCTTGAAAATAACTAGTTTAGAAAGGCTAGTTTTTTGTTTTCTTAAAAGATTAGAATTGTCAAAACAATCTGTCTAGACTTGATTTTATCCTTTATTTACTATAAAATGAGAAGGAAAAACGTCAAACTTTTATATTGCAAATAGGAGAAAAAATGACAAAAATATTAAAACGTCCTGAGGTTTTATCGCCTGCAGGGACTTTAGAGAAGCTAAAAGTGGCTGTTCGGTATGGAGCTGATGCTGTTTTTATAGGTGGACAAGCTTATGGTCTTCGTAGCCGTGCAGGAAACTTCACCTTTGAACAGATGGAAGAAGGCGTGCAGTTCGCTGCCAAGTATGGTGCCAAAGTCTATGTAGCTGCCAACATGGTTATGCACGAAGGAAATGAAGCTGGGGCTGGTGAGTGGTTCCGTAAGTTGCGTGACATTGGGATTGCGGCAGTTATCGTGTCAGACCCGGCCTTGATTATGATTGCAGCAACAGAAGCACCAGGTCTTGAAATCCACCTCTCTACCCAAGCCAGTGCGACGAACTATGAAACGCTTGAATTTTGGAAAGAACTGGGCTTGACTCGTGTCGTTTTGGCGCGTGAGGTCTCAATGGAAGAATTGGCAGAGATTCGCAAACGTACAGATGTCGAGATTGAAGCATTTGTCCATGGGGCCATGTGTATTTCTTACTCAGGTCGTTGTACGCTTTCAAACCACATGAGTATGCGTGATGCTAACCGTGGTGGTTGTTCTCAATCTTGCCGTTGGAAATACGACCTCTACGACATGCCATTCGGCCAAGAACGTAAGAGCCTTAAAGGTGAAATCCCAGAAGAATTTTCGATGTCTGCCGTAGATATGTCTATGATTGACCATATCCCAGATATGATTGAAAATGGTGTAGACAGTCTTAAGATCGAAGGTCGTATGAAGTCTATTCACTATGTTTCAACAGTAACAAACTGCTACAAGGCGGCTGTGGATGCTTATCTCGAAAGTCCTGAAAAGTTTGAGGCCATCAAACAGGACTTGGTGGACGAGATGTGGAAGGTTGCCCAGCGTGAATTGTCAACTGGATTCTACTATAGCACACCTACAGAAAATGAACAGTTGTTTGGTGCACGTCGTAAAATCCCTGAATACAAGTTTGTTGCTGAAGTGGTAGCTTATGATGAAGCAACCCAGACAGCAACCATTCGTCAACGGAATGTTATCAATGAAGGCGATCAAGTTGAGTTTTATGGACCAGGTTTCCGTCATTTTGAAACCTATATCGAAAATCTTCACGATTCTAAAGGCAATAAAATCGACCGTGCTCCAAATCCAATGGAACTCTTGACCATTAAGGTTCCTCAACCTGTGCAAGCTGGGGATATGGTTCGAGCTCTCAAAGAAGGTCTTATCAATCTCTATAAGGAAGACGGGACAAGTGTCACAGTTCGTGCCTAGATAAGGAAAAGGGAATGATTCAAGTGCAAGGATTGTTGGTAGATAATGAAAGCAGATGTGTTCACTATCATGGTGAAAAGGATATTATTTCCCTCCAGTGCTATGAGTGTAAAAAATACTATGCTTGCTATCAGTGCCACAATGCTATAGAAACGCATTTGTTTTCACCCTACCCCTTGACGCTTTCGGAGGATCGACCGATTTTATGTGGGGCTTGTAAGAGGACAATAACATTTCAAGAATATCAAAAACAAATAGCCTGCCCTTATTGCAAATCTCCATTTAATCCAGGGTGTAAACGACACTATTCCTACTATTTCAAATAAAATGAATCTATCCAAGTTCTAAACTTGGATTTTTCAATTTATTTCGGAAAATATAGAAAAAGTGGAAACACATTTCATCATAAAATGAGAAACTTATCTATACAGTGGTATAAAAATAGCAAAAATAGAAATAAATCATCTGAAACGCTTCCAATGTAAGTAAAAAGTTGACAAAAACAAATTTTAGGACTAAACTAAGTAAGTAAATTTTAAATAAAAGGAGAATTCGTCATGAATTTAACATTTTTCGGACTTTGTCTTGCCTGTATGGGTGTATCTCTTGCAGAAGGATTTTTGATGAACGGTTTGTTCAAATCTGCAGCACGCCAACCAGATATCATCCCACAATTGCGTAGTTTGATGATTATGGGGATTGCCTTTATCGAAGGAACATTCTTTGTAACCTTGGCGATGTCATTTGTCATTAAATAGACAACTCTATTTAGAAATGGAGGTGTCAAACCATGGAAGAAAGTTTGAATCCAACCGTTAATATTGGACCAATATCCTTTGATTTGACCCTGCTTGCCATGTCTCTTGTAACTGTTTTGATGGTTTTTGCCTTTGTCTACTGGGCAAGTCGTAAAATGACCATCCGTCCAAAGGGCAAACAAAATGCTCTTGAGATGATTTACGACTTTGTGATTGGTTTTACCAAACCAAACATTGGAGAATCATACATCAAGGATTATTCCTTATTTCTGTTTTCTCTATTTCTGTTTATCTTGGTTGCCAATAATATCGGCTTAATGGCAAAAGTACAAACAACAAACGGTTATAACTTGTGGACTTCCCCAACAGCCAACCTTGGATACGATTTATCCCTATCATTCTTGATCACTTTGATCGCCCATGTAGAAGGAGTTCGTCGTAGAGGCGTTAAAGAATATTTGAGAGCATTTGTTACACCTGGCTTTATGACTCCGATGAACATTTTAGAAGAGTTCACCAATTTTGCTTCCTTGGCGATTCGGATCTACGGAAATATTTTTGCCGGTGAGGTCTTAGCTGGATTGCTATTAGCCTTGTCACAAAATGCTTTGTATTGGTATCCTTTTGCCTTTATCGCAAACATGTTATGGACAGCCTTTTCAATTTTCATTTCATGTATTCAGGCTTATGTATTTACCATGTTGTCATCTATGTACATTGGTAAAAAAATAAATGAAGGGGAAGAGTAAGTAGAGGAGGATTAGAAGATGGATTTAACTATTAGTACCATTATCGGTGACTTTATTCTTATCGCTGGTTCCTTCCTTTTATTGATCTTTTTAGTGAAAAAATATGCTTGGGGAAATCTTTCCAGCATCTTGGATGAACGTGCTGAAAAGATTTCTTCAGATATTGATGGTGCCGAGGAAGCCCGTAAAAAGGCTGAGGAACTAGCTAACAAACGTGAAGCTGAGTTAGCAGGTAGCCGTACCGAAGCTAAAACGATTATCGAGAATGCAAAGGGAACTGCTGAGAAAAGTAAAGCCGATATTTTAGCCGAAGCTAAACTTGAAGCAGGGCGCTTAAAAGAAAAAGCCAACCAAGAAATTGCTCAAAATAAAGCTGAAGCTTTACAAAGTGTTAAGGGCGAGGTGGCAGATTTGACAGTTAGTCTAGCTGGGAAAATCATCTCACAAAACCTTGACAGTCATGCCCATAAGGAACTCATTGATCAGTATATCGATCAGCTAGGAGAAGCCTAATGGACAAGAAAACAGCAAAGGTCATTGAAAAGTACAGCATGCCTTTTGTCCAATTAGTGATTGAAAAAGGAGAAGAGGACCGGATTTTTTCAGACTTGGATCAAATCAAGCAAGTCGCAGAAGAAACGGGTTTACCTTCTTTTTTAGCTCAGGTGGCAGTCGATGAGTCAGATAAGGAAAAAACAGTTCGTTTCTTTCAAGACTCTGTGTCACCTTTAATGCAAAACTTTATTCAAGTTCTGGTTTACAATCACAGAGCAAATCTTTTTTATGAAGTAATTGCAGATTGTTTGAATCGCCTTGAAAAAGAGACCAATCGTTTTGTAGTCACGATTTCTTCAGCTCATCCTTTAACAGATGAACAGAAGGAACGTCTGCTCCCATTGATAGAGAAAAAAATGTCTCTGAAAGTGCGGAGCGTCAAAGAACAAATTGATGAAGTACTCATTGGTGGTTTTGTCATTTTTGCTAATCACAAGACAATTGATGTGAGTATTAAACAACAACTTCGAGTTGTTAAAGAAAATTTGAAATAGAAAGTGGTGTTCTTTTGGCAATTAACGCACAAGAAATCAGCGCTTTAATTAAGCAACAAATTGAAAATTTCAAACCCAATTTTGATGTATCTGAAACAGGTGTTGTAACCTATATCGGGGACGGAATTGCGCGTGCTCACGGCCTTGAAAATGCCATGAGTGGGGAGCTGTTGATTTTTGAAAACGGCTCTTATGGGATGGCGCAGAACTTGGAGTCAACAGACGTTGGGATTATCATCCTAGGTGACTTTACAGATATTCGTGAAGGCGATACCATTCGCCGTACAGGTAAAATCATGGAAGTTCCTGTTGGTGAGAGCCTTATTGGACGTGTTGTGGATCCACTTGGTCGTCCGGTTGACGGTCTTGGAGAAATCCATACCGATAAGTCTCGTCCAGTAGAAGCGCCGGCTCCTGGCGTTATGCAACGTAAGTCTGTATCAGAACCATTGCAAACAGGTTTGAAAGCTATTGATGCCCTTGTTCCGATTGGTCGTGGTCAACGTGAGTTGATTATCGGTGACCGTCAGACAGGGAAAACAACCATCGCTATTGATGCTATTTTGAACCAAAAAGGTCAAGATATGATCTGTATCTATGTAGCGATTGGGCAAAAAGAGTCAACTGTTCGTACGCAAGTTGAAACACTTCGTCAGTACGGTGCCTTGGACTACACAATCGTTGTGACAGCTTCTGCTTCACAACCTTCTCCATTGCTCTTCCTAGCTCCTTATGCTGGGGTTGCTATGGCAGAAGAGTTTATGTACCAAGGGAAGCATGTTTTGATCGTTTATGATGATCTTTCAAAACAAGCGGTCGCTTATCGTGAACTTTCCCTCTTGCTTCGTCGTCCACCAGGTCGTGAAGCCTTCCCTGGGGATGTTTTCTACCTTCATAGCCGTTTGCTTGAGCGTTCAGCTAAGGTTTCTGATGAACTTGGTGGTGGTTCAATCACAGCTTTACCATTTATCGAGACACAAGCAGGAGATATCTCTGCTTATATCGCAACTAACGTGATTTCAATCACAGATGGTCAAATCTTCCTTGGCGATGGTCTCTTCAATGCGGGTATTCGTCCAGCTATCGATGCGGGTTCATCTGTATCTCGTGTAGGTGGTTCTGCACAAATCAAAGCTATGAAGAAGGTTGCTGGTACACTTCGTATCGACCTTGCTTCATATCGTGAGTTGGAAGCCTTCACTAAGTTTGGTTCTGATTTGGATGCGGCTACTCAAGCTAAGTTAAATCGTGGACGTCGTACCGTTGAAGTTCTGAAACAACCAGTTCATAAACCATTACCTGTTGAGAAACAAGTAATCATTCTTTATGCTTTGACACATGGTTTCTTGGATACGATTCCAGTAGATGACATTGTTCGTTTTGAGGAAGAGTTTCATGATTTCTTTGATGCACAACATCCAGAGATTTTGGAAACTATTCGTGAAACAAAAGACTTGCCAGAAGAGGCAGTCTTGGATGCTGCGATTACAGAGTTTCTCAATCAATCCAGCTTCCAATAAGAATAGAGGTGTCAAATGGCAGTATCTCTAAATGATATTAAAACAAAAATCGCCTCAACAAAAAATACTAGTCAAATCACCAATGCCATGCAAATGGTATCGGCTGCCAAGTTAGGTCGCTCTGAAGAAGCAGCACGTAACTTTCAAGTTTATGCTCAGAAGGTTCGTAAGCTTTTGACGGATATTCTGCATGGTAACGGATCTGGTGGTTCTACCAATCCGATGCTCATTAGTCGCCCAGTTAAGAAAACAGGCTATATCGTTATTACTTCAGACCGTGGCTTGGTTGGAGGTTATAATGCTTCCATCCTTAAAGCTGTGATGGAGCTGAAAGAAGAATACCATCCAGATGGTACAGGTTTTGAGATCATCTGTATCGGTGGGATGGGAGCTGATTTCTTTAAGGCTCGTGGCATTCAACCAATCTATGAACTACGTGGCTTGGCCGACCAACCAAGTTTTGATGAAGTTCGTAAAATTATTTCAAAAACGATTGAAATGTATCAAAATGAACTTTTTGATGAACTCTATGTTTGTTACAACCATCATGTCAATACTCTCACAAGTCAAATGCGTGTGGAACAAATGTTGCCGATTGTTGACTTAGATCCAAATGAAGCGGATGAAGAGTATAGCTTGACCTTTGAGTTGGAAACGAGTCGTGATGAGATTCTAGAGCAGTTGTTACCTCAGTTTGCAGAAAGTATGATATACGGGGCTATCATCGATGCCAAGACAGCTGAGAATGCTGCAGGTATGACAGCCATGCAAACGGCGACTGATAATGCTAAGAAAGTCATCAATGATTTGACAATCCAGTATAACCGTGCTAGACAGGCGGCGATTACACAAGAAATTACAGAAATCGTAGCGGGGGCTAGTGCCTTAGAATAAGGCTTTGCCTCCCTCGTATTAAAATGACCTTATACTCAATGAAAATCAAAGGGCAAACTAGGAAGCTAGCAGCAGGCTGTACTTGAGTACGGCAAGGCGACGCTGACGTAGTTTGAATTTGATTTTTGAAGAGTATTAGGACCTAGTTGAGCTAGGAACCGACAGTATCTTATATAGAATAGGAGAAGGAGATGAGTTCAGGTAAAATTGCTCAGGTTATTGGACCCGTTGTCGACGTCTTGTTCGCAGCAGGGGAAACACTTCCTGAGATTAATAATGCACTTGTCGTCTACAAAAATGACGAAAGAAAAACAAAAATCGTCCTTGAAGTAGCCTTGGAGTTGGGTGATGGTATGGTTCGTACGATCGCCATGGAATCAACAGATGGTTTGACTCGTGGAATGGAAGTTTTGGACACAGGCCGTCCAATCTCTGTGCCAGTAGGTAAAGAAACTTTGGGACGTGTCTTCAACGTTTTGGGAGATACCATTGACTTGGATGCTCCTTTCGATGAAGACGCTGAGCGTCAGCCAATTCATAAGAAAGCTCCAACTTTTGATGAATTGTCTACCTCATCTGAAATCTTGGAAACAGGGATCAAGGTTATCGACCTTCTTGCCCCTTACCTTAAAGGTGGGAAAGTTGGACTTTTCGGTGGTGCCGGAGTTGGTAAAACTGTCTTGATCCAAGAATTGATTCACAACATTGCCCAAGAACACGGTGGTATTTCAGTATTTACTGGTGTTGGGGAACGTACTCGTGAAGGGAACGACCTTTACTGGGAAATGAAAGAATCAGGCGTTATCGAGAAAACAGCCATGGTATTTGGTCAGATGAATGAACCACCTGGAGCACGTATGCGTGTTGCCCTTACTGGTTTGACAATTGCTGAATACTTCCGTGATGTAGAAGGTCAAGATGTGCTTCTCTTTATCGATAATATCTTCCGTTTCACTCAAGCTGGTTCAGAAGTATCTGCCCTTTTGGGTCGTATGCCTTCAGCCGTTGGTTACCAACCAACACTTGCTACGGAAATGGGTCAATTGCAAGAACGTATCACATCAACCAAGAAGGGATCTGTAACCTCTATCCAGGCTATCTATGTGCCAGCGGATGACTATACTGACCCTGCGCCAGCAACAGCCTTCGCTCACTTGGATTCAACAACAAACTTGGAACGTAAGTTGGTACAGTTGGGTATCTACCCAGCCGTTGATCCACTGGCTTCAAGCTCTCGTGCCTTGGCACCTGAGATTGTTGGTGAGGAGCACTATGCAGTTGCTGCTGAGGTCAAACGTGTCCTTCAACGTTACCATGAATTGCAAGATATCATTGCTATCCTTGGTATGGATGAACTTTCTGATGAAGAAAAGACTTTGGTTGCACGTGCCCGACGTATCCAGTTCTTCTTGTCTCAAAACTTTAACGTTGCCGAACAATTTACTGGCCAACCTGGTTCTTATGTACCAGTGGCGGAAACAGTTCGCGGCTTTAAGGAAATCCTTGAAGGAAAACATGACCATCTACCAGAAGATGCTTTCCGTGGTGTCGGTTCAATCGAAGATGTGATTGCAAAAGCTGAGAAAATGGGATTTTAAGAGGTGATCTATGGCTCATTTAACTGTCCAGATCGTGACACCAGATGGCCTCGTCTATGATCACCATGCCAGCTTTGTATCGGTACGAACTCTGGATGGTGAGATGGGGATCTTGCCACGACATGAAAATATGATTGCGGTTTTAGCGGTTGATGAAGTAAAGGTAAAACGAATCGATGACGATACTCATGTGAACTGGATTGCAGTGAACGGAGGAATTATCGAGATTGCCAATGACATCATTACTATTGTAGCAGACTCAGCAGAACGTGCTCGTGATATTGACATCAGTCGTGCAGAACGTGCGAAACTTCGAGCTGAACGAGAAATCGAAGAAGCTCATGACAAGCATTTGATTGACCAAGAACGTCGTGCAAAAATCGCATTGCAACGTGCTATCAACCGTATCAATGTCGGAAATAGACTATAAAAAAATGAACTTGAAACTCAAGTTCATTTTTTTTAATGTGGGAAGTTGATGCAGACTCCTTCAGGGACATGGAAGTCGTTAGAAAGCTCTGCAAGACGACCACTTTTAGGATTGCGCTTAAAGACGGTTGCGTTATCAGAATCTTGATGAACAGCAATGAGAAACTCTTGATCAGGAGTTAGGTCGAAATCACGTGGATTTTTACCATTGCTTGGTACAATCTCTAATAATTCCAAGCTACCATCAGCGAGGATTGTATAGACTGCAATGGAATCATGACCACGGTTGGATGCATAGAGGTATTTGCCATCTTTTGAAAGACGAATGGCAGCAGTAGCATTAAAGCCTTCGTATCCATCTGGTAAGGTTGAAATAACTTGCATGCGTTCAAATTCACCAACCCCATCATAAATCAAGACCTCTATCGTGCTATTAAGTTCGCAGATGAGATAGGCAATCTTATAGTGGTGGTGGAAAACGATGTGGCGTGCACCTGCCCCAGCTTGGCTGTGATAAGTGTAGAGTTTACTTAGTTTTCCTTCTGGATTAACATCATAGGTTGTTACCTCATCTGTTCCTAGATCACAGGTGACGAGGTACTGGTCAGGTGTTAGATCCGTAAAGTGTACATGTGGGGAAGTTTGGTTTTCATGAGGACCTTGTCCACTATGTTGATCTAGATCCGTTTGGATGAGGCTACCATCCGTTTGACGTTTATAAACGAGAACTTGACCCTTATGATAGTTGGCCCCATAAACGAGACCACGTTTTTCATCCACTGCCACATAGCAATGGGGAGCGCCTTCTTCAACCACATGATTTAGCAAAGCGCCATCTGTCTTGTAAGCAGCGATTCCACCTAAGCCATCCTGGCTCCCTACAGTGTATAAGTGTTGCTGTTGGTCAAAGGCAAGGTAGGTCGGACTTGGTTCAGCAGCAAAGAGTTCAAGATTTGCAAGCTGGCCTGTTTCTGTATCAAAATCTGCCTTGTAAATCCCTTTAGATAAGCGACGAGTGTAAGTTCCAAAATAAACAGTTTCTTTCATGTCCATACCTCTTAATAATGATAAGTTCATTATACCACAAAATGGCAGTCATGAAGCACTAGATTCATCCATGTAAGCACTTTAAAAAAGAGTTATTTTAGTCTAAAAATGGTATAATGAGAGAATGACAGAAAGGATGTATTTATGGAACATAAAGAGAAACATTTTAGCCTATCTTGGTTTTTTAAGTGGTTTTTAGATAATAAAGCCATCACTGTATTTTTAGTAACCTTGTTACTGGGGCTGAACATTTTCATTCTAAGTAAGATTAGTTTTATTTTTTTACCCGTTTTAGACTTTTTAGGGGTTGTCATGTTGCCAGTTATTTTATCTGGTTTACTTTATTACCTCCTTAATCCGATTGTGGACTGGATGGAGAAGCACAAGATCAATCGTGTTCTTGCCATTAGTATTGTTTTTGTCATTATCGGACTCTTTATCATTTGGGGATTGGCAGTCGCAATTCCTAATCTGCAACGTCAAGTCTTAAATTTTGCGAAGAATGTGCCGACATACCTGGAAGATGCTGATAAGGTGATCAATGACCTTGTAACCAAACGCTTGCCAGATGATTTTAGACCACAGTTGGAGCAGGTTCTTTCCAATGTTTCTAGTGAGGCGACCATGTGGGCCAGCAAAATCTCTTCTCAAGCTGTTAACTGGGTTAGCGCCTTTATCAGTAGCGTTTCCCAGGTCATTGTTGCGGTTATTATCGTACCCTTCATGCTCTTTTATCTTTTGAGAGATGGGAAAGGCTTGCGAGATTACCTGACTAAATTCATCCCAAACAAGTTAAAAGAACCTGTCGGACAAGTTTTGTCAGATGTTAATAAACAGTTGTCAAACTATGTTAGAGGGCAGGTTACAGTTGCTATTATCGTGGCAATTATGTTTATTATCTTCTTTAAGATTATTGGTCTCAGATATGCTGTGACTCTTGGTATTACGGCTGGTATCCTCAATCTAGTACCTTACTTGGGTAGTTTTCTAGCGATGTTGCCTGCTCTGGTTTTGGGCTTAATAGCGGGGCCTGTCATGCTTTTGAAAGTGATTATTGTCTTTATTGTTGAACAAACGATTGAAGGTCGCTTCGTTTCTCCACTTATTTTAGGTAGTCAGCTAAACATCCATCCGATAAATGTCCTCTTTGTTCTCCTAACTTCAGGATCCATGTTTGGTATTTGGGGAGTCTTGCTGGGAATTCCTGTCTATGCTTCTGCCAAGGTCGTTATCTCAGCTATCTTTAACTGGTATAAAAAAGTCAGCGGTTTGTATGAAGAAGAAGGAGAGGAAGTCAAGAGTGAACAATAGTCAACGCATGCTCCAGGCTTTGGATGAACAGGATTTAACCAAAGCGGATCAGTATTTTTACAAAGCCCTCGAAACAGATTCAAGTGAAGTTCTTTACGAACTAGCAAGCTATCTAGAGGGAATTGGCTTTTATCCTCAAGCAAAAGAAATTTACCAACATATCGTTACAGAATTTCCAGAAGTGAATCTGAATTTAGCAAGCATTGCTAGTGAGGATGGCAATGTTGAGGAAGCCTTTGCTTACCTTGAGGAAATCACACTCGAAAGTGACTGGTACGTATCGGCCTTGGCCTTGAAGGCAGACCTCTATCAGTTGGAAGGATTGACAGATGTAGCGCGTGAAAAGTTACTGGAAGCCCTAAATTACTCAGATGATGCCTTATTAGTTTTTGGTTTGGCTGAGTTGGATAGTGAGTTAGGAAATTATCAGGAAGCTATTCAGGGCTATGCTCAATTAGACAATCGCTCTATCTATGAGCAAACGGGTGTCTCAACCTATCAACGAATTGGCTACGCTTATGCCCAGTTAGGCAAGTTTGAAGCCGCAACTGAATTCTTAGAGAAAGCTTTAGAATTAGAATACGATGACCAAACTGCCTTTGAACTGGCTAGTCTTTACTTTGACCAAGAAGAGTATCAAAAATCTGTTCTTTACTTTAAGCAGATTGATACCATTTCACCTGATTTTGAAGGATATGAATATGGTTATAGTCAAGCTTTGCATAAGGAACATCAGGTGGAAGATGCACTTCGTATCGCTAAACAAGGTTTGGAGAAAAATCCATTTGAAACTCGGCTCTTGCTTGCTGCTTCTCAGTTCTCGTACGAATTGCATGATCCTAGTGCTGCAGAGCAGTTTCTCCTTACTGCTAAGGATGATGCAGAGGATACAGAAGAAATTTTTCTTCGCCTTGCAACTATTTATATGGAACAAGAGCGGTTTGAGGACATTATCGCTCTCCAAAATCAAGAACCTGAAAATCTCTTGACCAAGTGGATGATTGCCCGTTCTTATCAGAAAATTGAGGATTTAGATAAGGCATATGAGCTCTATCAGGAACTATCGTCTGACCTCAAGGATAATCCTGAGTTTCTGGAGCAGTATAGCTATCTTTTGCGTGAATTGGGGTATTTTGAAGAAGCCAAAGTACAAGCTGAAGCTTATTTAAAACTCGTTCCAGATGATGTTCAAATGCAAGAACTCTTAGAAACACTTTAAAAGTTATCTCTCTAAAAGAACGTATCCGTCAATTTGGCAGATACGTTTTTTTGAAAAATAGAATTTTTTTTCAAAAACTCTTGCTAAATTGTTTATTTATGCTATAATAGGAACAATAATTTTTAGGAGGTGCAGTATGTCTTATATGTTTGAGATATTACCAAGTTTATTGAACGGTGCAAGTATGACGCTTCAAGTCTTTGCTCTGGTCTTGATCTTTTCAATTCCTTTAGGTATTGTCGTTGCCTTTGCTTTACAAGTCCGCTGGAAACCCCTCCATTATCTGATTGACCTTTATATTTGGGTGATGCGAGGAACTCCCTTGCTCTTGCAATTAATCTTTATTTACTATGTTCTCCCTAGCATTGGGATACGTTTAGATCGTTTGCCTGCTGCTGTGATCGCTTTTGTATTGAACTATGCAGCCTACTTTGCTGAAATCTTTCGTGGTGGGATTGAAACCATTCCTAAAGGGCAGTACGAGGCTGCTAAGGTCTTGAAGTTTAGTCCTTTTGACACAGTGCGCTACATTATTTTGCCTCAGGTTACAAAGATTGTCTTACCGAGCGTCTTTAATGAAATCATGAGTTTGGTCAAGGATACTTCATTGGTTTATGCCCTTGGGATTTCAGATTTGATTTTGGCAAGTCGGACAGCAGCCAATCGAGATGCTAGTCTTGTTCCTATGTTCTTAGCCGGGGCGATTTATTTGATTATGATTGGTCTTGTAACCATTGTAGCGAAAAAACTTGAGAAGAAGTTCAGTTATTACAGATAGGAGGATTGCTATGTTAGAATTACGAAATATTAACAAGGCCTTTGGTGGCAAACAAATCTTAACCAACTTCAGCCTATCTATTCCTGAAAAGCAAATCCTTGCAATCGTAGGTCCATCAGGAGGCGGAAAGACAACCCTATTACGTATGTTAGCTGGATTGGAAACCATCGATTCGGGGGAAATCTACTATAACGGCGAATCGCTAGCTATAGATGAACTAGAAAAGCGCAATCTTCTGGGATTTGTTTTCCAAGATTTTCAACTCTTTCCGCATTTGTCAGTTCTAGATAACTTAACTCTGTCGCCTATAAAAACAATGAGCATGGCGAAGGAAGTTGCTGAGAAGAAGGCGCGTGGTTTATTAGAACAACTTGGGTTAGCTGGGCATGCAGATGCCTTTCCATTCTCACTTTCAGGTGGGCAAAAACAACGGGTGGCTTTAGCACGCGCTATGATGATAAACCCAGAAATTATTGGATATGATGAGCCTACATCAGCTTTAGATCCAGAATTGCGATTAGAAGTAGAAAAACTTATCCTTCAAAATAAAGAGCGTGGGATGACTCAGATTGTTGTGACCCACGATCTTCAGTTTGCAGAAAACATTGCTGATCAGATCCTTAAGGTTGATCCAAAGTAGGACTAGGAGGTGCCTATGAAGAGAAAGAAAATTGCCCTTGTACTTGCTCTGTTTTTTAGCTTCTTCCTGACGGCTTGTACTCAGAAGGCAAGTGATCCAAATCAGGATAATTGGGCCAAATATCAAAAACAGGGAAGCATTACCATTGGATTTGACAATACCTTTGTTCCCATGGGATTTGAGGAAAAGAATGGCCAGTATGCAGGTTTTGATATTGACCTAGCCCAAGCTGTCTCTGAAAAGCTAGGAATTCAGATTAAATTTCAACCCATCGACTGGGATATGAAAGAAACCGAACTACAAAATGGTACCATTGATGCCATCTGGAATGGCTATACAGCTACAGATGAACGGAAAGAGAAGGTTGCTTTTACCATTCCTTACATGGAAAATCAACAAGTTTTGGTCTCTAAAAAGTCTCAAAATATCCACTCAATTCAGGATATGACTGACAAAGTTTTAGGGGCCCAGGCAGGATCTTCTGGCTATTTGAATTTTGAAGGACAACCAGAACTACTCAAGAATCGAGTGAAAGATCAGAAGGCCAATCAATACCAAAGTTTCAATGAAGCCTTAATTGATTTGAAAAATGACCGGATTGATGCCTTGTTGATTGACCGGGTATATGCCAATTATTATCTCCAGTCTGAAGGAATATTAAATGACTACAGTGTCTTTTCAGCTGGATTTGAAAGTGAAGCTTTTGCAGTGGGTGTTAGACCTGCTGATAAAACTTTGCTAGCTGCTCTGAATCAGGCTTTTATATCACTATACCAAGAAGGAAAATTCCAGGAAATCAGCCAGAAGTGGTTTGGGGAAGATGTAGCCACCAGTCAAGTTAAAAATCAAGAATAAGAAAAGAGATTGAGTTTTTTCTCAGTCTCTTTTTGTATCGAAAAATCCTCTGGCAAGTACCAGAGGATAAGGGTTTATACTCAATGAAAATCAAAGAGCAAACTACGAAGCTAGCCGCAGGCTACTCAAAACACTGTTTTGAGGTTGTAGATAAGACTGACAAAGTCAGGAACATATATCTACGGCAAGGAAATGCTGACGTGGTTTGAAGAGATTTTCGAAGAGTATTATTTCATTGTTGGGAAAAGCAATACATCACGGATAGTAGTTGTATCAGTGAGGAGCATGCAGAGACGGTCGATACCGATTCCCAAACCACCTGTTGGAGGCATACCGTATTCAAGGGCTTCAATGTAGTCGTAGTCAATACCAGTTGCTTCATCATCACCAAGCTCTTTAGCTTTCGCTTGAGCTTCAAAACGGCTAAGCTGATCGATTGGGTCGTTCAACTCGGTAAAGGCATTACCGTATTCTTTGGTCATGATGAAGAGCTCAAAACGGTCAGTAAAGCGGTCGTCTTCAGGATTTTTCTTAGCGAGTGGAGACACAGCTACTGGATGTCCGTAGACAAAAGTTGGTTGGATTAAGGTTTCTTCGACAAATTCTTCAAAGAAGGCATTGATGATGTGACCAACTTCAGTGTAATGTTTTTCAACTGGAACTTTCTTCTCAGCAGCGATAGCTTTAGCTTCCTCGAAAGTCATGTCTTGCCAGAAGTCTACACCAGTAATTTCATTGATAGCATCTACCATGTGAACACGTTTAAATGGTTCGTTGATTCTGATTTCAGTTCCTTGGTAGTTAACTGGACCATCACCCTTAACTGCCTTAGCAGCGTGTTGAATAATACCTTCCGTCAAGTCCATGATATCTTGGAAATCTGCATAAGCTTGGTAAACTTCGATAGAAGTAAACTCAGGGTTATGAGTAGCGTCCATTCCTTCGTTACGGAAGATACGGCCAATTTCATAGACACGTTCCATACCCCCAACGATAAGACGTTTCAAGTGAAGCTCGGTCGCGATACGAAGCACCATGTCAATGTTCTGTGCATTGTGGTGAGTGATAAATGGACGAGCAGCAGCGCCCCCAGCTTCGTTGTGGAGAACAGGTGTTTCCACTTCAAGGAAACCTTTTTGGTCAAGGTAACGACGGATTTCAGAGATGATTTTTGAACGAGTAACAAAACGTTCAAAGCTTTCACGATTAGAAATCAAGTCAAGGTAACGTTTACGATAGATGGTTTCAACGTCTGTCAAACCGTGGAATTTCTCAGGAAGTGGGCGAAGTGCTTTAGACAAGTGAGTGATATGAGTTGCCTTGATAGAGAGTTCACCCATATCCGTACGCATGACTTCACCTTCGACACCGAGGAAGTCACCGAGGTCAGCCTTTTTGAAAATTTCGTAGTTTTCTTCACCGACTTCATCTTTACGAACGTAGATTTGGATTTGACCTTCACGGTCTTGGAGATGGGCAAAGCCAACTTTTCCTTTTCCACGTTTAGTTACTAAGCGTCCAGCGATAGTAGCAGTTTCGTTTAATTCATGTAATTGTTCTTTATCAAGTTCTGCAAATTTGTCTTTTAGTTCTTGAGAGTTAGCAGTACGTTCAAAACGTTTACCGAAGGGATCGATTCCTTGTTCACGGAGCGCAGCCATTTTTTCACGGCGAACGATCTGCTGGTCATTTAGTTCTTCCATATGTTCTGTAGACATGGGTTCCTCCTAATTTTACTCAAAATTTGATACGATGAGTCATTTTTTGCGATACTCCCATTTTATCATAAATAGCAGAGAAATTCACGGATATTCTTTGAAAACTAAAAAGAACTTGACTATTAAGATCAAGTTCCATTATTTTCTTTGATAGGAAGTGTCATTCCATCTTTCCAGAGTAAAGGTTTCAAAATCATCGGTCTCCAAAATTGTCAGACTAGCATTGGACAAGCCTCCATCTTTGCGGAGGTGGGCTTCTTTATAGCCTAAAAGTGTACGAAGGCTAGCAGTGAGATTTGCACCATGCCCGACTATCAGAACTCTTTCAGCCGGACTTTCTTTCAGAGATTTGATAAACTGAATGGTTCGCTGAGTCGTAGAGTAGAGGGACTCAGCTTCAAACATCTTCGTATCAAACTGGGCCAGATTAGAGCGAAAGGCCTTGATTTGTTGTGGGTAAATGGCATTGAGTGTAGCGATTTTTAATCCCTCTAGTTTGCCAAGTTGCCATTCACGTAGGTCAGGAATGCTCTTCAAAGGACAAGGGGCTAGGAGTTGACTTTGGATAATCTCAGCAGATTTGACTGCTCTGGGTAAATCACTAGAATAAATCGTATCAAAAGAAATTTCCTTGAGATGTTGACCCAGTTGTTTTAGGATGTCAATGGACTCTGGAAGAAGGGGAGAGTCACCGCTAGCACCTTGAAAACGTCCTTCAAGATTCCAGACAGTCCGACCATGGCGGACAAAATAGAGTTTCATCAGTTGTTTTCCTCCAAGAGATCAGCAAAATCTGCTTTTACAAAGTTGGCTAAGTCTTGAGGTCGGATGATGATACTGTGCCCAACTTCTCCAGCAGAGACAATCATTTTGTCCAAATTCAAAGCAGTCTGATCAATAAAAATGGGATAATTGTGTTTTTGGCGAATGCCGACGGGGTTATTAGCCCCATGAATATAGCCTGTCGTTTTTTCTAGGTCTTTTTGTGGAATCATGCTCACTTTTTTATTACCAGAAACCTTTGCTAGTTTTTTCTCAGCGAGGTGTTCTGTTATAGGAAGGATTCCGATGATTGGCCCCGTCTTGTCACCCAGCAGAGCCAAGGTTTTAAAGATATGTGTTCGATCATAGTCTGAAGGAAGTTCACCCTCAAGTGCATTGATTTGAATACCTGTATGGTCAATACCCGCTTTGGTCAAGATTTGTTCGACCAAGGTTTTTTTAATCTTAACTTTCTTTGCCATTATTTATACTTATCCTCCAATTGACTCATCCAGATACCAAGCCAAATTCCAAGCGCAAAGAAGAAGGCGATGAGAACATAACTCACAATAGAAAGTCCAGTGTATTGGATACTTTCAGCATTTCCAGAATTTGGAATCAAAATCAAGAGGGTGCTTGAAAGCACAATCCCAATGATAAAGTGATACACACGGGAGTGGTAGTTGTTCAAGGCGTGGTCCATTAATTTTGAAAAAATGATGAGGGTTGCACCTGCACCTATTCCGATAGGAAGGAAAGTACCGAATAAATCAAAGGTCTTAAAACCAGTTAGCATTGGAGCGTACAGCCCTAAAATCAAGAGTAGATTTGACGGACTTAAACCAGGCACCAAGACACCTAGAGCTAAAAGAGCACCCGCTAAGATAAAACTAGCGAAACTAGCACTGAGAGAACCAACAACAAAGTTTAGCGCGTAGAGCCCTAGGCCTGAAAGGATAAAGGTGGTCCAGAACCAGACTAGGTCAATCTTATCACGATCAGATTCTCGAGTAGATTCTTTAAGGAGGCTAGGAACCGTACCGATGATAGCTCCAGCAAAACTCCATAAAACATAGACCTGGTAATTTTCTAGCAGATACTCGATTGGATAAGAAAACAAACCAATGCCTAGCAACATCCCGATTGCTACTGGGATAAAGTATAGGACATTCTCTTTAAAATCCTTAAAGGGGTGAGCCAGAAAGCTAATCATTCGCTCGTAGATACCCAAAATTGCGGCTAGAACTCCTCCAGAAATCCCGGGCAAGATAAATCCTAAGGCGATGACGATTCCTTTAATAACTCTTGCAATCCATGAAAACATAATAAAATCCTCAATTTCATAAAATTCTTTCTCTATCCTATCAATTATAACACAGACGAGAAGAAAATGAAAAAACAAGTGAAAAAGAGAGCAATTTTCACTTGTTTTATGGTCTTAAAAATAGTTTTCTGAAGGTTTCTTCTTTTTCCTTCAAGGTAGAAATGAGATTAATATCTAAATGATGCTCAAATCCAGCAATTCTTCCTTTTGAAGTATACTGATGGAGGTCATAGTCTAAATCTGTATTAGGCGTTGTTTCAAAGTAACCTGAATCCGTTCCATAAGATGGAATCCAGACAGCAGAGAATTTCTCTGTATTGATACTATGCTCTTGCATGAAATAAACACCGATGTAAATTCCGATATTTTTGGCGCCAAGCGCTTCTAGTTTAGCTCGAAAAGCTTCAACACCTTCGTTCATATCAGACATTGTCTTTTCTTCGACGTCTAACCAATAGTAACTAGGGTTGTATGGAGAAGCAGCATTGTAGAAAACCTCAGCAGCTTTTTCCATTTCTTCCTTACTAGTACCTGCTAGATAGGCATAAACAGCAACTGGAACATTGCGTTTTTGAAATTCTGAAATATGACTTATATAGGCTTTATCGACACCATTGACATAGGCGGCATTATTTGTTTCAGTATGTTGAGCCCCATTGTGGACACGAACAATAACACCAGAAATATTTTGAGACAAGGTATCGTAGTTGATTTCCTCAGGTCTTTGCCAGCCAGAGACGTCAATAATAGGTTTGTCAAGATTATGCAAGGCCTGATTTTCAACCTGGACTGCATTGGGTTTTGACTTGACAGGATGGTCTTCATAAGTTGGTCTATTGAGGATCAAAATAGCTATAAATATAGTAAATAAAGTAAAAATAATAGCTGGATGAATCTTTTTTCTCATATTTAAATAGTTTAACGTAAATAGATAAAAAAATCAAAGAAAACATCGGAAAAAGTGAATATATGGGCGTCTTTTCCCTATTTCTCTGTTTGTTTACTCCTAAGAAACTAAATTATGGTATAATATAAGGGAATTTCTAGAGAAAAGAGAAGATTATGTCAAATTATGCCATTATTTTAGCAGCGGGAAAAGGTACTCGCATGAAATCAGATCTTCCAAAGGTACTTCACAAAGTAGCTGGAATTTCGATGTTGGAACATGTTTTTCGTAGTGTTGGTGCTATTCAACCTGAAAAAACAGTTACTGTAGTTGGTCACAAGGCAGAGCTAGTTGAGCAAGTATTAGCCGGTCAGACAGACTTTGTTACCCAAACAGAACAACTAGGAACTGGGCATGCTGTCATGATGGCAGAGCCAATTTTGCAAAATTGCTCTGGTCATACTTTGGTTATCGCTGGGGATACTCCTCTGATTACAGGTGAAAGTTTGAAAAACCTCTTGGATTTCCATATCAACCACAAAAATGTTGCGACGATTCTAACAGCTGAAGCAGCTGATCCTTTTGGATATGGTCGTATCGTCCGTAACGATAATGCTGAAGTTCTTCGTATTGTTGAGCAGAAAGATGCCACAGACTTTGAAAAACAAATCAAGGAAATCAATACCGGAACTTATGTATTTGACAACCAACGTCTTTTTGAAGCTCTTAAAAACATCAACACCAACAATGCCCAAGGTGAGTACTATATTACTGACGTGATTGGTATTTTCCGTAATGCGGGTGAAAAGGTTGGGGCCTATACTCTCAAGGATTTTGATGAAAGTCTTGGGGTAAATGACCGTGTAGCTCTAGCGACTGCAGAAGCAGTGATGCGTCGCCGTATCAACCAAAAGCATATGGTTAATGGTGTTAGCTTTGTCAATCCGGAAGCAACTTACATCGACATTGATGTTGAGATTGCTCCCGAAGTCCAAATCGAAGCTAATGTTACCTTGAAAGGTCAAACGAAGATTGGGGCGGAAACTGTTTTAACAAATGGAACTTATATCGTGGATAGCGATATCGGAGCTGGAGCTGTGATTACGAATTCCATGATTGAGGAAAGTACAGTTGCAGATGGTGTGACAGTCGGTCCGTATGCTCATATTCGTCCAGGCTCAAGTCTAGCTTCCCAAGTTCACATTGGAAACTTTGTTGAAGTAAAAGGATCTTCAATCGGTGAAAATACCAAGGCAGGTCATTTGACCTATATCGGAAACTGTGAGGTAGGTAGCCATGTTAACTTTGGCGCAGGCACGATTACAGTTAACTACGACGGGAAGAATAAGTACAAGACTGTCATTGGCAATAATGTCTTTGTTGGATCAAACTCAACCATCATTGCTCCAGTGGAACTTGGTGATAATTCACTAGTTGGAGCTGGTTCAACGATTACAAAAGATGTTCCAGCTGACGCCATTGCTATTGGACGTGGACGTCAAGTTAATAAAGATGAATATGCACTACGTTTGCCTCATCATCCTAAGAATCAGTAGGAGTCTATCATGGAATTTGAAGAAAAAACGATTAGCCGGAAGGAAATCTATCAAGGTCCTATTTTTAAGCTAGTGCAAGATCAGGTAGAACTACCAGAAGGAAAGGGAACTGCCCAACGTGATCTGATTTTTCACAATGGAGGCGTATGTGTTCTAGCTGTGACAGCTGAGGATAAAATCGTCCTTGTTAAGCAATACCGAAAAGCTATTGAAGCTATCTCTTATGAAATTCCTGCTGGTAAACTGGAAATTGGTGAAAATGCAGATCCCATGTCGGCGGCTCTTCGTGAATTGGAGGAGGAAGTTGCCTATACGGGTAAGTTAGAGCTTCTATATGATTTCTACTCTGCTATTGGTTTTTGTAATGAAAAATTAAAACTCTACCTTGCAAGAGATTTAACTAAGGTGGAAAATCCTCGTCCGCAAGATGATGATGAAACCTTAGAAGTTCTAGAGGTCAGTCTCGAGGAAGCAAAAAACTTAATTCAGTCTGGCCATATCTGTGATGCCAAGACGATTATGGCAATCCAGTACTGGGAATTACAAAAGAAATAGAGGAGTAGCCCATGGGAAAACCTTTGTTAACAGATGAAATAATCGAACGTGCCAATCGTGGGGAGAAAATCTCCGGGCCACCTCTTCAAGATGACGAGGAAACTAAAATTTTATCAACTTCTTCACAAAACTTTGGTTATTCACGTTCTAGAGACTATAATTCTATTCAAGATACTTTAACAATTGAAGTAGAGCCAACGATTCATAAGAGCCGTCGCATTGAGAATACTAAGAGGAATGTTTTTAACTCGAAACTAAACAGAATCTTATTTACAGTCATCCTACTCTTGATTTTACTTGTGTTGGCGATGAAACTTTTGTAATAGAAAAGGAAATAAAATGAAAATTGGAATCATTGCAGCAATGCCAGAAGAGCTCCTACACTTGACTAAGAATTTAGATAGAGCGCAAGAAGTCCAAGTCCTCGGAAATACTTACTACACTGGCACTGTTGGCAAGACAGAAGTTGTTCTAGTTCAGAGTGGGATTGGAAAGGTCATGTCAGCTATGAGTGTAGCGGTGTTAGCTGACCATTTCCAAGTGGATGCCGTTATCAATACAGGATCAGCAGGTGCAGTTGCAGAAGGGATTGCCGTTGGAGATGTAGTAATTGCGGATAAATTGGCTTACCATGATGTGGATGTAACTGCTTTTGGCTATGCTTATGGTCAGATGGCTGGTCAACCTCTTTACTTTGAATCCGATAAGAACTTTATCGCTAGGATTAAAGAGAATTTATCTCAATTAGAACAGACCTGGCACCTAGGATTGATTGCCACAGGGGATAGCTTTATAGCTGGATATGATAAGATTGCTAGTATCAAATCCCACTTTCCAGATGTTTTAGCAGTTGAAATGGAAGGGGCAGCGATTGCACAGGCGGCTCAGGCTCTTGGTCTACCTTTCTTAGTCATTCGTGCTATGAGCGATAATGCCAATCACGAAGCTTCTATCTCTTTTGATGAGTTTATTATCGAAGCTGGACGTCGTTCTGCCCAAGTTTTACTGGCCTTTTTAAAGGCTATGGAATAAGCGGAAATTTGACAGTTTATCTAGCTTATGATAAGATTTAAGTAAAGAAAAGCTAGAAAACGTTTCAGAGGATATTATGAGTATTGAAATGACCGTCAGTGAGATTGCAGAGGTCTTAGGACTCTCTCGTCAAGCAATCAACAATCGTGTCAAAGAACTTCCAGAAGAGGACACGAAAAAAAATGACAAAGGTGTAACTGTAGTTACTCGAAGTGGCTTGATTAAGCTAGAAGAAATCTATAAAAAAACGATTTTTGAAGATGAACCAGTCAGTGATGATGTCAAACAACGCGAACTGATGGAAATCTTAGTCGATGAGAAAAATGCTGAAATTCTTCGTTTATATGAGCAGCTCAAGGCCAAAGACCAGCAGTTGGCAGAAAAAGATGAACAGATGCGTGTTAAAGATCGACAGATTGCTGAAAAGGACAAACAATTGGACCAACAGCAACAATTAACTCTTCAAGCGATGAAGGATCAAGAAAGTTTGAAACTAGAGTTGGACCAAGCAAAAGAAGAAGTTCAAGCTACCAAAAAAGGCTTTTTTGCTCGCTTATTTGGAGGAAAATAAAGAAGCTGTTTGGGTTATTCACTAACCTGATAGCTTCTTTTATTATTTATGGTTTAAATTGAGTCGGAACCGAGGTAAAAGATGGAAAAATTAAGAGATTATATTGCCTTTGATTTGGAGTTCAATCAATACGAAGGGGTTACCCATTTAATTCAGGTATCGGCAGTTCGCTTTCAAAATGGTCAAGAAATAGGTGCCTTTGATTCTTATGTTCATACTACAGCGCCTTTGAAGAGTTTTATCAATGGCTTGACTGGAATCACAGCTGAAACCTTGAAAGATGCGCCAATGGTGGAGCAAGTTTTAAGGGATTTTCAGATTTTTGTTGGCAATTTACCTATAGTTGGATACAATGCGGCTAAAAGTGATCTGCCTATTCTCTTGGAACATGGCTTGGACTATCATGACCAGTATAAGGTTGATTTATATGATGAGGCTTTTGAACGGCGTAGTTCTGACTTACACGGCATAGCCAATCTTAAATTGCAAACTGTAGCGAATTTTTTAGGTTTTCATGGGAAGTCTCATAATAGTTTAGAGGATGCCCGCATGACGGCGCGTGTTTACGAAGCTTTTTTGGAATCAGATGAAGGAAAGCTATTAATAGAAGACCAGAGTAGTTTTTCTATGAATAATCCTTTCAGTGGCTTAGATTTATCCCAATTTTTAGACTAGGAGTGCCTATGAAACCTGAAAAACCTAAAAAGCTAGGTTTTAGGAAAATTTACTATAACCTAGATAAAATACTATTTCTATTTTTCTTGATTTTCATGATGGTAGAGTTTGTTTGGTTACCATTGAATTCATGGATAGCTGGCATACTTCTAAGACAAACAGGTTACTTGTTTATCTCCTACAATAACTTTTGGGCGATTATACAAGGCTCGCCTTTTGTCAGTTTAGCCTTTCTCATTTTAATAGCAATCAATCTTTTAGTGGCTTATTTTCAAATCTGTCTTTTGTTCATCGGGGCGCGTCACCTTCTCTACCATGAAAAGAGAACCTTGATTGAGTATAGTAGAAAAGTCTTTCACCAGAGCTTTCTATTTGTCAAACGATTGAGCTTTTGTAAGATGGCTTTTGTCTTTTTTTACATTGCTATGCTTTTCCCGTTCATCCGTAAGATTTTAAAAATCTATTACCTCAACAAAATTATTATCCCTGATTTTATCGTTACATACCTAGAAGATAAGAACTGGCTGGTAGGGCTGTTGATCATAGCATCCGCTTGGATCTTTCTCTACATTTCTGTTCGCTTCATGTTTGCCCTTCCTAAGATTCTCTTTGAAAGAAAGACAGTAAGAGAAAGTGTGAAATATAGTCTCCAAAAGACGAAGAAAAACGTCCTTTTCTTCTCTTGGCATCTCCTACTCATTATCATTAAAACCTATCTCTTCTTCTTTGTCTTGTTAATCCCCTTGCTCTTTGCTCAGGCAGTAATGGATAATTTTACTCAAAAAGAATCCTTGATTCTTGGTGTGATTAATTTTGTCTTGATTAAAAACCTCCATTACATGACTCTGACTTATTTCCTAGTGAAGTTTGTTTCCTTCCTGACAGGAGAAGAGTTGGAGATCATGCCAAGGCGAAAGAAAGACCATTTGATGAGGTGGGGAGTCATGGGGTGTGCAAGTATCTTCTTTGCTTTAGAAGGTTACATCTATTTGGAGTCTCCGGATACCAATACACCTTTAGTGATTTCGCACAGAGGAGTAAGTAATAAAAATGGTGTTCAAAATACTGTGCAGTCTTTGGAAAAGACAGCTCAACTAAAACCAGATCTCATTGAAATGGATGTTCAGGAAACGAAAGACGGTCAGTTCGTGATGATGCACGATGCTAACCTTAAATCGCTTGCAAGAATTAATGCTACACCGCAAGACTTAACTCTGGATGAATTAACAAATACAGATATTTACGAGAATGGTTATCAAACAAAGATTTCAAGCTTTGATGCGTATTTAGAGCGTGCAAATGCTTTAAACCAAAAATTGCTGATTGAGATTAAAACCAGTAAAAAAGATAGTCCGCAAATGATGGACCATTTCCTCGAAAAGTATGGGGCGACTATCAAGAAATATGGACACCAGATGCAATCACTAGACTATCATGTGATTGATAAAGTGTTGACTTATGATTCTGAAATTCCAGTTTACTTTATTCTTCCCTATAACAGTATCTTCCCAAGAACCAAGGCAACGGGTTACACTATGGAGTACTCGACTTTGGATGAATACTTTGTCAATAAACTCTGGACAACTGATCAGAGACTCTATGTTTGGACCGTAAATGGTTCGGAGGCATTTGATAAAGCAGTTCGTCTCGGCGCAGATGGCATGATTACTGATGATCTTGAAATGGTCCAGTCACAAGTCACAATGGCTCAAGACGATCCGGAATATACGGAATTACTCTTAAAGAAAGCAATGGAATTCTTTGATTTCTAAGAAAAAAAGAGAAACATCTGTTTCTCTTTTTTTGTGGATTAGAAAGGCAATTTTCCAGCGAAAGCTCCTAGTTTCTTCTTAGTCGTTTCATCAATTTGTTCAAGAGCAGCGTTAACTGCTTGAACAGTCATATCTGAAAGTGTTTCGAGATCTTCTGGATCTACAACTGCTGGGTTGAAGTCAATGCTGACAACTTTTTTGTCTCCAGTCAAAGTTGCTTGGACAAGGTCCTGAGCTGATTTTCCAACAAATTCCATGGCAGCGAGTTCTGCTTGGCTTTGTTCCATTTGTTTTTGAAGTTTTTGTGCTTGGCGCATCATGTTTTGCATGTTCATCATGGCGGTTTACAGTTTCCTTTTTCTATTATTTTCTTTTTTATTTTATCAATTTTAGGGGCAAAAGTCTATTATTTGTTTAATTCATGAGATATATAACCTTTTATAATGAGTCTCTCAAACAACTTTTAAGAAATTTACTATGCACACCTAGTATTCTTTGATAAACAAATAATTTCATTTAAGCTTTCTTTAAGGTTTCTATTATATCCTAAAGAACTCTATATTAACCGAACGTTGAGAGGAGAATATAGAGGATAACCTATTTTTATTTCTTAATTTGTTATGGTCTTTCCAAATTTAGTAAGGCATTGTTCACTTTTTGACTTAAATGGTGTGTTGATTAGACTAAATGACACTCTGTCTTTTCTTCATGATGGAGACAGATTGTGATATAATAGATGGTAATGAGTTTTTTAGAATAAACTAAAGGAGAATATAAATGATCTATGCAGGAATCCTAGCCGGAGGAACTGGCACACGCATGGGAATCAGTAATTTACCAAAACAATTTTTGGAGTTGGGTGATCGTCCTATTTTGATCCACACAATTGAAAAATTTGTTTTGGAACCAAGTATTGAAAAAATTGTAGTTGGAGTTCATGGAGATTGGGTGTCACACGCTGAGGACCTAGTTGACAAGTATCTTTCTCTCCACAAGGATCGCATCATCATTACCAAAGGTGGGGCTGATCGCAATACCAGTATCGAGAAGATTATTGAAGCTATTGATGCCTATCGTCCAATCACTCCAGAAGATATTGTGATTACCCACGACTCTGTTCGTCCATTTATCACACTTCGCATGATTCAGGACAATATAAAACTGGCTCAAAATCATGATGCGGTTGATACAGTAGTAGAAGCAGTTGATACCATTGTTGAAAGTACTAATGGTCAGTTTATCACTGATATTCCAAATCGTGCTCACCTCTATCAAGGTCAAACGCCTCAGACTTTCCGTTGCAAGGATTTCATGGATTTGTATGGTTCCCTATCTGATCAAGAAAAGGAAATCCTGACGGATGCATGTAAGATTTTTGTTATCAAAGGAAAAGACGTTGCACTAGCTAAAGGGGAATATTCAAATCTTAAAATCACAACTGTGACAGACCTGAAAATCGCGAAAAGTATGATTGAGAAAGACTAAGGCTATGATTAATCAAATTTATCAACTGACCAAACCAAAGTTTATCAATGTAAAATATCAAGAAGAGGACATTGATCAGGAGAATCATATCCTGATTCGTCCAAATTATATGGCGGTTTGTCATGCAGATCAACGTTACTATCAAGGGAAACGCGATCCAAAGATATTGGCTAAAAAGCTTCCTATGGCCATGATTCACGAGTCTTGTGGAACTGTTATCTCAGATCCAACTGGTACTTATGAAGTCGGTCAAAAGGTAGTTATGATTCCCAATCAACCGCCTATGCAGAGTGACAAGGAGTTCTACGAGAACTACATGACAGGGACCTACTTCCTATCTAGTGGCTATGACGGCTTTATGCGAGAATTTGTCTCTCTTCCAAAAGATCGTGTTGTGTCTTATAATGATATTGAGGACACAGTTGCAGCCATAACTGAGTTTGTAAGTGTTGGCATGCATGCTATGGATCGCTTCCTGCATCTTGCTCATAGCAAGAGAGAGCGCATCGCTGTTATCGGAGATGGTAGTTTGGCCTTTGTGGTTGCCAATATTATCAATTACACTCTACCAGAAGCAGAGATTATCGTTATTGGTCGCCATTGGGAAAAATTGGAGCTCTTCTCTTTTGCAAAAGAGTGCTACATCACGGATAATATCCCAGAGGATTTGACCTTTGATCATGGATTTGAGTGTTGCGGTGGTGATGGTACAGGACCAGCTATCAATGACCTGATTCGCTATATTCGTCCACAGGGAACGATTCTCATGATGGGAGTGAGTGAATACAAGATCAATATCAATACGCGAGATGCTTTGGAAAAAGGATTGTTATTAGTAGGCTCATCTCGTTCAGGACGCGTCGATTTTGAGAAGGCTATTCAAATGATGGAAGTCAAAAAGTTTGCGAATCGTCTGAAGAATATCCTTTATGTTGAAGAACCTGTGAGAGAAATCAAGGACATTCACCGTGTCTTTGCTACAGACCTAAATACTGCTTTCAAAACAGTATTTAAGTGGGAAGTGTAGAAGATGGAGGTTAATTGTGGAGAAACTCATCAAAGAAAAAATTTCTTCTTTACTATCTGATGAAGAGGAAGTACTCAGTGTTGAACAGCTGGGAGGCATGACCAATCAAAACTATTTGGTTAAAACAACCAACAAACAGTATATTGTGAAATTTTTTGGTAAAGGGACTGAAAAACTCATCAATCGTCAAAATGAAAAGTACAATCTTGAACTTTTAGAGGATTTAGATTTAGATGTCAAAAAATATCTCTTTGATATTGAGTCAGGGATTAAAGTAAATGAATACATCGAATCAGCAGTAACTCTTGATTCAACATCAATTAAGTCCAAGTTTGAAAAGATTGCACCAATTTTACAAACCATCCACGCTTCAGGGAAAGAATTAAGAGGAGAATTTGCTCCTTTTGAGGAAATCAGCAAATATGAATCCTTGATTGAGGGAGCTATCCCTTATGAAAACTATGAAGCTGTAAGAAAAGATGTATTTTCACTAGAAAAGAGATTGGCTGATTTGGGTGTTGATAGAAAGTCCTGTCACATCGATTTGGTACCAGAAAACTTTATCGAGTCACCACAAGGTCGTTTGTATTTGATTGACTGGGAATACTCTTCTATGAATGACCCAATGTGGGATTTGGCAGCTCTTTTCTTAGAGTCTGAATTTACAAAGCAAGAGGAAGATGCTTTCCTTTCCTACTATGAAAGTGACAAAACGCCTGTATCACGTGAGAAGATTCGTATCTATAAAATCTTGCAAGATACTATCTGGAGTTTGTGGACAGTGTACAAAGAAGCTCAAGGGGCTGATTTTGGAGATTACGGTGTCAATCGTTACCAAAGAGCTGTCGAAGGTTTGACTTATTATGGAGGTTAGGATGAAGAATAAAAATGGTGTTTCCTTTGGTCTGCTCTCTGGTATCTTCTGGGGATTAGGTCTAACGATTAGTGCTTATATCTTTTCAATTTTTACAAATCTTTCGCCTTTTGTTGTGGCTGCCGCTCATGATTTCTTGAGTATCTTTATCTTGTTAGCTTTTCTTTTGGTAAAAGAAAGAAAAGTTCGTCTCTCGATTTTCTTAAATATTCGAAATGTAAGTGTAATTATCGGAGCTTTACTAGCAGGACCAATAGGTATGCAGGCCAATCTTTATGCGGTTAAATATATCGGTAGTTCACTAGCTTCATCTGTATCAGCTATTTACCCAGCAGTTTCAGTTTTGCTCGCCTTCTTCATTTTGAAACACAAGGTTTCAAAGAATACAGTATTCGGTGTTTTCTTGATTATTGCAGCGATCATTGCTCAAACCTACAAGGTTGAACAAGTTAACTCGTTTTACATTGGGATTCTTTGTGCCCTTATCTGTGCCATTGCCTGGGGGAGTGAAAGTGTTCTCAGCTCCTATGCTATGGAAAGTGATTTAAGTGAAATTGAAGCCTTGTTAATTCGACAAGTAACCTCATTCTTGTCCTATCTAGTGATTGTGCTCTTTTCTCACCATTCATTTGCAGAAGTAGCAGATGGGCAATTGCTCGGTTTGATGTTAGTCTTTGCAGCATGTAATATGATTTCATACTTAGCCTACTACATTGCTATCAACCGTTTACAACCTGCAAAAGCAACTGGGTTGAACGTAAGCTATGTCGTATGGACAGTATTGTTCTCAGCAATGCTTTTAGGTACACCACTCGATATGCTGACAATCATCACTTCACTTATTGTTATGGCTGGTGTTTATATTATTATTAAAGAATAAAGGAGATTCGTGTGAAAGCGATTATTTTAGCAGCGGGCCTAGGAACTCGTCTGCGCCCTATGACTGAAAATACCCCAAAAGCTTTGGTTAAGGTTAATCAAAAACCTTTGGTAGAATACCAAATTGAGTTTTTGAAAGAGAGAGGAATTGATGAGATTATCATCGTTGTCGGTTACCTCAAAGAACAATTTGACTACCTAAAAGAAAAATATGGTGTTCGTTTAGTCTTTAACGACAAGTATGCTGATTACAATAACTTTTACTCACTTTATTTAGTAAAAGAAGATTTGGCTAACAGCTACGTCATCGATGCAGATAACTATCTTTTCAAAAATATGTTTCGAAACGATCTTAAACGTTCTACCTATTTTAGCGTTTATCGTGAAGACTGTACGAATGAGTGGTTCTTGGTTTACGGTGATGACTACAAGGTTCAAGACATTATTGTTGACAGCAAGGCTGGTCGTATTCTGAGCGGAGTTTCATTCTGGGATGCACCAACTGCTGAGAAGATTGTTGGCTTTATTGACAAAGCTTACGAGAGTGGTGAATTTGTTGATCTTTACTGGGACAACATGGTTAAGGATAATATCAAAGAATTAGATGTCTATGTCGAAGAATTAGAAGGAAATAGCATCTATGAAATTGATAGTGTAAAAGATTACCATAAGTTAGAAGAGATTTTATCTACTATTGAGTAAGGAAAGAGAAGAAGGCTTGAGCCTTCTTTTTTTGTGTATTTTATAACAAGAATGTTTGATATTGATTGTATTCTTTAAATGAAACAAAAATTACAAAAAAATGAACAAAATAAAACAAAAATTATTGACAACGATTTCATATAGTGTTATACTTATTACATAAAAGATAATTGAAAGAAGGGAAAATGTTATGGGATTAGATCATTTCTTTGACAAAAACCTGGTGTTTTGCTTAGAAGCGGATAATCAAGAACAACTCTTTGATCAGGTAGCAAGCTTGTTGGAAGAACGAGAAATTGTCACTCCAACTTATCGTGAAGCCTTGATCACGCGTGAAAAGTCATTTCCAACTGGTTTAGATATGGATTTTCTAGGAAAGGACTTGCCAAATGTAGCGATTCCTCATACAGATATTGTTCATAATCTAGCTGAGAAAGTGGTGGTTGTTCGATTAGAAAAACCAGTAACTTTTCACAATATGATAGCTCCTGATAAGGAAGTAGAAGTATCCCTACTCTTCTTTATCATTAACAACTCAAGTTCAAGTCAAACAAATATTCTGGCTCAGTTGATGGACTTTTTCACAGGAAATGGACATCTGGAAGATCTATCAAAAATTTCCGAACCAGAAAAACTTTATGCTTACATTTCCGAAGCAACCGCTTAATCTTGTCTATTAAAAAATAAAATCGGAGGAAATCCAAATGATTAAAATTCTTGCTGCCTGCGGTGCAGGTGTTAACTCAAGTCACCAAATTAAAAGTGCTCTAGAAGAAGAACTTTCAAACCGTGGTTATGACGTTCACTGTGATGCAGTCATGGTGAAAGATGTAAACGAAGACCTTATCAAGGGCTACGATATCTTTACACCAATCGCTGCAACTGACCTTGGTTTTGAACCAGGTATTCCAGTAATTGAAGCTGGACCAATCTTGTTCCGTATTCCAGCGATGAGCGCACCAGTATTTGACAATATTGAAGCAGCTATCAAAGAACATGGACTAAGCTAATTTATTCTTTATCTTGTTAACATTCATATAACTAAAAAAACGGGAGGAACTATTATGGATGTCATTATCGAACTAGCCAATAAGATTTTCAAGCCAGTCTTGGAAATGGGTGGTCCTATCATCATGCTGATCATCTTGACAGTATTGGCCTTACTATTTGGAGTGAAATTCTCCAAAGCGCTTGAAGGTGGTATTAAACTTGCCATCGCCCTTACTGGTATCGGTGCCATCATCGGTATGCTCAACGGAGCTTTCTCAGCATCACTTGCGAAATTCGTTGAAAACACAGGTATTCAGTTAAACATCACTGACGTTGGTTGGGCACCACTTGCTACGATTACTTGGGGATCTGCCTGGACACTTTACTTCTTGCTTGTGATGTTGATTGTCAACGTTGTGATGCTTGCAATGAAGAAAACGGACACACTTGACGTTGATATCTTTGATATCTGGCACTTGTCAATCACTGGTCTTTTGATCAAATGGTATGCAGACAACAATGGTGTTAGCCAAGGAGTTTCACTTTTCATCGCAACTGCAGCAGTTGTTCTTGTAGGTGTTTTGAAAATCATTAACTCTGACTTGATGAAACCAACATTCGACGACCTTCTTAATGCACCAAGTTCATCACCAATGACTTCAACTCACATGAACTACATGATGAACCCAGTCATCATGGTTTTGGATAAGATTTTTGAAAAATTCTTCCCAGGTCTTGATAAATATGACTTTGACGCTGCAAAATTGAACAAGAAAATCGGTTTCTGGGGATCTAAATTCTTCATCGGTTTCATTCTTGGTATCGTTATTGGTTTGATGGGTACTCCACACCCAGTTGCAGGTGTAGAAGGAGCTGATAAATGGGAACTTGTTATTAAAGGTTGGTTGAGCCTTGGTTTGACTGCCGGTGTAGCTTTGGAACTCTTCTCACTTATCGGATCTTGGTTCATCGCAGCCGTAGAACCACTTTCACAAGGTATTACAAACGTTGCTACTAAACGTCTTCAAGGACGTAAATTCAACATCGGTCTTGACTGGCCTTTCATCGCTGGTCGTGCTGAAATCTGGGCTTGTGCCAACGTACTTGCTCCAATCATGCTAGTAGAAGCTGTGCTTCTTTCAAACGTCGGTAATGGTATCTTGCCTCTTGCAGGTATCATCGCTATGGGTGTGACTCCAGCTCTCTTGGTTGTTACACGTGGTAAACTGCTCCGTATGATTATCTTCGGAACACTCTTGTTGCCTCTCTTCCTTCTTTCTGGTACTCTTATCGCACCATTTGCAACAGAACTTGCTAAAGGTGTAGGTGCCTTCCCAGAAGGTGTGAGTCAAACTCAATTGATTACTCACTCAACTCTTGAAGGACCAATCGAAAAACTTCTTGGTTGGGCAATTGGTAATGCCACAACAGGTGATATTAAAGCAATCCTTGGCGCAGTAGTCTTCCTTGTATTCTATGTAGGTATCTTTGCTTGGTATAGAAAACAAATGATTAAACGTAATGAAGAATACGCAGCAAATGCTAAATAATTCGCTCCTATAAAATGTAAATTGTGAAAACTAGGTTGTCAGTTTCCTAATGGGGAGTGACAGCCTAGTTTTTTATAAACTATCAAGAAATCGGAGAAAATAATGGTAATTGAAATAAAATCAGAGCAATTGACGGTCCAATTTAAAACTTTTGGTGGTGTCTTGTCGTCAATTAAAGACCGAGATGGCATTGAATATTTGTGGCAAGGGGATGCAACTTATTGGAGTGGACAAGCTCCAGTACTTTTTCCAATATGTGGCTCTTTGAGAGAGGATACAGCCTTATACAGTCACGCTGATGGAACGGAAACAAAAGGAAGTATTCCGCGTCATGGTTTGGTCCGTAAAAATGAATTTGAGTTAGTTGAACAAACAGAAAATAGCGTAACTTTTGCTATCGAAGATAATGAGAATACTTATCAAAACTATCCTTATCATTTCCGCCTTGAAATCACTTATGAAGTGACTGGCAAGACTGTTCGTACTCAATACAAAGTCTTCAATAAAGAGACTAGCAAGGTAATGCCATTCTTTATAGGAGGACATCCAGGATTTAATTGTCCTCTGCTAGATGGCGAAACTTATGAAGATTACTATTTAGAGTTTGAGAAAGAAGAGACTTGCTCTGTTCCCCGTCCTTTCCCAGAAACTGGCATGTTAGACTTTCAAGATAGAAGTCCATGGTTGGATTCGCAAAAGGAAGTGGATCTCAGTTACGATCTGTTTAGTGTTGATGCAGTGACTTTGGATGAGTTGCAATCCAGAACAATTTCCCTTCGTTCTCGTAAACATGAGAAGGGATTAAAAGTACACTTCCAAGAGTTTTCAAATCTCATCATTTGGTCAACTTTGAATAAGGGACCTTTCATTGCCTTTGAACCTTGGTCTGGCTTGTCAACATCTCTTGAAGAAGGAGATCATCTAGAAGATAAGAAGAATGTTCGTCTCCTAGAACCTGGTCAAGTAGATCAGATTGGCTTTGATATTGAAATATTTTAGATTAAAAACTATAAAAACAAACATTTACTGTTGACTTTTTCTATAAATAGGAGTATATTATGTTTGTAAGCAACAAATGATGTTTGTAACAAACAAATAATCACTTGTTATATTCTCTGTCGCAGAGAAAGTTTCTTTCTAGGAACTTGATTTCCTGGACTTGGATAAGGTGATATTCATCTCATTCAATCAAATTTGTCAATAAACTGCTAGAAAGTCTTTTGTAGGTAAACTGCTAACTATAAAAGTTTTTACTAGCCTAGAATAATAAAAAGGAGTATACAATATGTCTATTGTTATCGGTGCAGATGCTGCAGGTTTGAGATTGAAAGAAGTTGTGAAAGACTTCTTGGAAAAAGAAAACTTCCACGTTGTGGATGTTACAGCTGAAGGTCAAGACTTTGTTGATGTGACTCTTGCTGTTGCCGCAGAAGTAAACAAAGAAGAACAAAATCTTGGTATCGTGATTGATGCTTATGGGGCTGGTCCATTTATGGTCGCAACTAAAATTAAAGGAATGGTTGCCGCAGAAGTATCTGACGAACGTTCAGCTTATATGACTCGTGGACACAACAACTCACGTATGATCACTATGGGTGCACAACTTGTTGGTGATGAATTGGCTAAAAATATTGCTAAAGGATTTGTTAACGGTAAATACGACGGTGGTCGTCACCAAATTCGTGTTGATATGTTGAACAAAATGTGCTAATTAGATTACAGTAAGAAAGGTAAGTTAAAATGAGAATTGCAATTGGATGTGACCACATCGTAACAGATGAAAAAATGGCGGTTTCAGAATTTTTGAAATCAAAAGGATATGAAGTCATCGACTTTGGTACCTATGACCACACACGTACTCACTACCCAATCTTTGGTAAAAAAGTTGGTGAAGCCGTTACAAGCGGTCAAGCTGATCTTGGGGTATGTATCTGTGGTACTGGTGTTGGTATCAACAACGCTGTAAATAAAGTTCCAGGAGTTCGTTCTGCCTTGGTTCGTGATATGACAACAGCACTTTATGCAAAAGAACAATTGAATGCCAACGTTATTGGTTTTGGTGGTAAAATTACTGGTGAATTGCTCATGTGCGACATCATTGAAGCTTTCATCAAAGCTGAATACAAACCATCAGAAGAAAACAAAAAATTGATTGCGAAAATTGAGCACGTTGAAACTCACAATGCTCATCAAGCAGATGCAAACTTCTTTACAGAATTCCTTGAAAAATGGGATCGCGGTGAATACCACGACTAAGAGGTGACGCATGATTTTAACAGTCACGATGAATCCATCCATTGATATTTCCTATCCCTTGGATGAATTAAAGATTGATACTGTCAATCGTGTGGTGGATGTAACCAAAACAGCTGGTGGGAAAGGTCTCAATGTTACGCGAGTTCTTTCAGAATTTGGAGATTCTGTTGTTGCTACTGGTCTAGTTGGTGGTAAACTTGGTGAGTTTTTAGTAGAAAACATCGACGATAAAGTAACGAAACGTTTCTTCTCCATTCAAGGAGAGACTCGTAACTGTATCGCTATTCTGCACGGAGACAACCAAACAGAAATTCTTGAGAAAGGGCCTGAGGTTCTAGAACAAGAAGGGCAAGATTTCTTAGCTCATTTTGAGAATCTTCTTGAGACTGTAGAGGTCGTAGCCATCTCAGGTAGTCTTCCGGCTGGTCTTCCAGTTGACTACTATGCAAACTTAGTAGAGCTTGCTAATAAAGCAGAGAAACCAGTTGTTCTAGACTGCTCAGGAGCTGCTCTTCAGTCTGTCCTTGAATCACCACACAAACCAACAGTTATCAAACCAAATAACGAAGAATTGTCTCAGCTTCTTGGAAAAGAAGTTTCAGAGGATTTGGATGAATTAAAAGAAGTTCTTCAAGAGCCTCTATTTGCAGGGATTGAGTGGATTATCGTTTCACTTGGTGCAAATGGTGCTTTTGCAAAACATGGTGATACCTTCTACAAGGTAGATATTCCGAGAATTCAAGCAGTTAATCCAGTTGGATCTGGAGATTCTACTGTTGCAGGTATTTCATCAGGTCTTCTTCATAAGGAATCAGATCAAGAACTCCTCATCAAGGCCAATGTCCTTGGTATGCTCAATGCCCAAGAAAAGATGACAGGTCATGTCAATATGACCAACTATCAAGCTTTATATGATCAATTAATAGTAAAAGAGGTATAAAATGGCTTTAACAGAAAAAAAACGTGCACGCTTAGAAAAACTCTCTGACGAGAACGGCATTATCTCAGCTCTTGCCTTTGACCAACGTGGTGCTTTGAAACGCCTCATGGCTCAATACCAAACAGAAGAACCAACAGTCGCTCAAATGGAAGAACTTAAAGTCTTGGTGGCTGATGAATTGACAAAATACGCATCCTCTATGCTTCTCGACCCAGAGTATGGACTTCCAGCTACAAAAGCGCTTGATGCCAATGCTGGTCTTCTCCTTGCTTATGAGAAAACTGGCTACGACACAACAAGCACCAAACGCTTGCCTGACTGCTTGGAT